>JBNMHW010000029.1:0-27689 GCA_050872965.1 bacterium
GTTTGAAGATTACTATCAGGATACCTACGGCGAGACAGTCAATGTCATCCAGTCGCACGGAGGATCCGGAGCACAGGCGCGTTCCGTCGTTGAAGGATGCAATGCCGATGTTGTTACATTGGCACTCGAGCATGATATCACACTGATCGAACGTACGGGGCTGATCGATGAAGGATGGAAGAGTGAATTCGACAGGGATTCGTCCCCGTACACTTCTACGATCGTGTTCCTGGTACGTGCGGGTAATCCCAGACAGATCCGGGACTGGGATGATCTGGTGAGGGATGGCGTAGATGTGATCACACCGGATCCGAAGAGCAGCGGCGGTGCCTGCTGGAATTACCTGGCAGCGCTGGCGTATGCCAGAACGAATTATGATACGCAGGATGAACAGGAAGATTTTCTGAGGCGCCTGTATCGCAATGTATCTGTGATGGATTCCGGAGCGCGGGGCTCGACCACGACATTTGTGGAAAATGGCAAGGGAGATGTGCTGATCTCCTGGGAGAACGAAGCGATCGCGACGATGAATTCCTATGAAGGTGAATATGAGATCGTTGATCCTTCCATCAGCATTCTGGCACAGCCGAGTGTAGCGATCGTAGATGATAATGCGAGAGCAAACGGGACGGAGCAGCTCAGTCAGGAATATCTGCAGTATCTGTACAGTGACGCGGCACAGCGGCTCATCGGAGAGAGTGGTTACCGGCCGACAGATGAGCAGATCCTGCAGGAATTCTCAGATACCTATGATCTGTCCATGAAGCTGTGGACGATCGATGATTTTGGCGGATGGGACCAGGCGTACAGTGATTATTTTGATGATGGCGCCCAGTTCGATCAGATATACGAGTATTAGACATATGCAAGAGAAGAAACAATCGGGAAAACAATCAAATATGCAAACGCATAAAAATCCACACGTGATACCGGGATTCGGATGTACGATGGGAGTCGTCGTGACGATGCTCTCGCTGATCGTTCTGATCCCGCTGGCATCCGTGCTGGTGCGGTCGCTGCAGATCTCACCGCGTGAGTTTTTCAGCCTGATCTGGAAACCGAATGTGCGCAATGCATTCTGGACGAGCATCAGCTGCTCGTTTCTGGCAGCGGTGATCAATGTGATCTTCGGATTGATCCTCGCATGGGTATTGGTCAAATATGAATTCCCCGGAAAACGGATTCTGGATGGATTTATCGAATTGCCGTTCGCATTGCCGACGGCGGTAGCCGGTATCACGCTCTCCAAACTCTATTCGGAGAACGGATTATTCGGACGGATGCTGGCAAAATGCGGGATCCATGTGACATACACAAAGCTGGGACTGGTGATCGCACTCATATTTATCGGGATTCCGTTTGTGGTGCGTGCGGTACAGCCGGTGCTCGAGAAGATGGATACACAGTACGAGGAAGCAGCCTACATGCTGGGTGCGAGTCCGAGAAAGACATTTTTTTCCGTGATCCTGCCGGAACTGCGGCCGGCGCTGCTGACCGGTTTTGGACTGGCATTTGCCAGAGGCATCGGAGAATACGGCAGCGTGATCTACATCTCAGGCAACAGTGCCAAGGACCGGACACAGGTCATCTCATATGTGATCATGCAGAAGCTGAGTTATATTGATTATGCGAGCGCGACAGCGATCGCACTGGTGATGTTAATTATCTCGTTTTTACTGCTGCTGTTTGTGAATATCGTACAGGCGAGACAGTCAGCAAGGACGAATTTACTATAAGGAGGAACTGATGAGTGAACAGGAACGCTTAGAGCGTGGCAAACGCCGGACAAGACGAATACTGATCACGGTATCTGTACTCTTTATCATCGTGATGTTAGTCGTGCCGCTGGCGGCGGTGATCGTCAATGCGCTCAGCGAAGGCTTGAAATTCTATGTTCAGGCGATCACGACCGAATACGTGCGGAGTGCACTGGGTGTTACGATACTGGCGACAGTGATCGCGGTCGTTGTGAATACATTTTTTGGCATCTGCGCAGCATGGCTGCTCACAAAGTTCTCTTTTAAAGGGAAACAGGTGCTCGCGACGCTGATCGATATCCCGTTTTCGATCTCGCCGGTCATCGTGGGATTGTCCTATCTGATGACGTTTGGCAGACTCGGCTGGTTCTATCCGGCGATCCGGGCATTCAACCAGCATTTCGGCACAGATATCCGCATTACATTTGCAGTGCCGGGCGTCGTGCTGGCGACGATCTTTGTGACGTTTCCGTTCGTATCGAGAGAACTAATCCCGGTGCTGAACGCGCAGGGCAAGGATGAGGAAGAAGCGGCGGCACTGATGGGAGCCGGCGGATTCACGATTTTTCGTAAAATTACACTTCCGCAGATGAAATGGGGACTGATCTATGGTATTATACTCTGTACGGCGCGTGCGCTCGGCGAGTTCGGCGCAGTCAATGCGTTGTCAAAGACGAGAGGCGAGACATTTACACTGCCGTTAGAGATCGACGCACTGTATATGTCGGGCACGGATACATCAATCACAGCAGCATTTGCGGTATCATCCATACTGGTGATCTTAGCGGTCATCATTCTGTTTGCCAGAAACATATTAGAGCACAGGGATCAGACGAGGGAGACAAAAGATGTACGTTGAAATGAAAAACATATATAAAAAATATGGTGATTTCCTCGCATCGGATAATGTGAGTTTTGGCGTGGAAAAAGGACGCCTGGTCGCATTGCTGGGTCCGTCGGGCAGCGGCAAGACGACACTGCTTCGGATGATCGCCGGACTGGAGACACCGAATGCCGGAGACATCTATATCGACGGACAGCGTATGAATGATATCCCGGCGGCAAAGCGGGGCATTGGATTTGTATTTCAGAATTATGCACTGTTTAGGTATATGACGGTATTTGACAATGTCGCATTTGGACTGGAACTGCAGAAGGTGCCGAAAGCACAGATCAAAAAAAGGGTCATGGAGCTGTTGGAACTGACCGGCTTGTCCGGTATGGAGAGACGGTATCCGAACCAGCTCTCAGGCGGACAGCGGCAGCGTGTTGCATTTGCGAGAGCACTTGCACCGAATCCGCAGGTATTGCTGCTGGATGAGCCGTTTGCAGCTATTGACGCCAAGGTGCGCACCGAGCTGCGCAGCTGGCTGAAGGAGATGGTCGAAAAACTGGGGATCACGAGTATTTTCGTTACACATGACCAGGATGAAGCCGTAGAGGTGGCAGATGAGATCATCATTACCAATCATGGACGGATCGAACAGATGGGTACACCGGTTGACATATATAAGACACCGGCGACACCGTTTGTGGCACAGTTTATCGGTCGTTCCTCTGTCGTAGAGGAATATGACAGACTCAAAGGTTTTGAGCGGATCGAAGGCGCTGACCGGGCGGTCGTGAGACCGGAGTTCATCAAGATCTCCAAGAGCGGCAAGCTGAACCAGTATGTGAGTGCTGCAGAGACTGGAGTCGTGACGGATGTCATGTTCCGGGGTAACCGCATCGATGTCACAGTTGATATCAACGGCATCCGCATCGTCGGCGAGCGGTCACTCGAAAAGGATCTCGTATCGGTCGGTGAGACAGTACATGTACTGATCTACCGGTTATACATCTTTGATAATGAACAGACTTATCTGATGGAAAATAAAGAGATGCAGGAACAGGATGTATTCTACATCTAATCCGGTATCTGAAAACATACGGAGGAGCTTATGCAGACACAGGCTACACAGACCAAATCAATACAGATACAGGAGAAGAAGATCCTGCATACCGATGTGCTGATCATCGGCGGCGGCACAGCCGGATGTTATGCGGCATTGACGCTCCGTGAGCACAGCGATTGCTCGATCGTGATTGCGGAGAAGGCGAATATCAAGCGCAGCGGCTGTCTGGCGGCAGGTGTGAACGCGATCAATGCTTATATCGTAGACGGTCAGAAACCGGAAGATTATGTAAACTATGCGAAACGCGATGCAGATGGGATCGTGCGTGAGGATCTGCTCATGACGATGTCGGAGGGCTTAAACCGCGTGACAGAGAAGATGGAGCGGCTCGGGCTGGTGATCTTAAAAGACGAGAATGGAAAATACGTCGCCAGGGGTAACCGCAACATCAAGATCAACGGAGAGAATATGAAGCCGCTGCTCGCACAGGCGGTCGAAGCGCTGCCGGATGTCACGATCTTAAACCGTGTGAATATCACCGATTATATTGTACAGGACAATACCGTATACGGTGCATTCGGTTTCTCGATGGAGGAACCCGTTGCCTATGAGATCCGTGCAAAAAAGGTACTCTGTGCGACCGGAGGAGCCGCAGGGCTGTACCGGCCGAACAATCCCGGATTTTCCCGTCACAAGATGTGGTATCCGCCGTTCAATACCGGAGCGGGATACGCGATGGGCATCAGAAGCGGCGCGGAGATGACGACCTTTGAGATGCGTTTTATCGCACTGCGGTGTAAAGATACGATCGCACCGACCGGAACGATCGCGCAGGGCGTCGGAGCAAAGCAGGTCAATGCGAAGGGTGAGATCTATGAGACACATTACGGACTCACGACTTCCGAGCGTGTATATGGTACCGTGATGGAGAATCTGCAGGGCAGAGGACCCTGTTATCTGCGCACGGAGGGTATCACTCCGGCACAGGATGAATCATTGAAAAAGGCATACCTGAACATGGCACCGAGCCAGACGCTCAAATGGCTCGAATCCGGAAAAGATCCGAGTGAGCAGAATGTCGAGATCGAGGGCACGGAGCCGTATATCGTAGGCGGTCATACCGCCAGCGGTTACTGGGTGGACACGAACCGGGAGACGACGATCCACGGCCTGTATGCGGCAGGAGATGTCGCAGGCGGATGTCCGCAGAAATATGTGACCGGTGCGATGGTCGAAGGTGAGATCGCAGCAGAGCATATCGCAAGGCAGCTTGCAGCAGAGGGCACGCAGCAGACATCTGATGCAGCAGAGCAGCAGGCACTGGAGCAGAAGATCGCAGAATACGAACGGTATCTGAACCAGAAAAGTCCGCTGTTTACCACAGAGGAACTAGAAGAGGCAATGCAGAAGGTGATGGACAATTACGCCGGAGGCATCTCGACGCATTACCAGTTCAACGAGAAGCAGCTCGCGCTGGCAGATGAGAAGATCAGACAACTGATCGATCTGGCAGAGGGGCTTGGCGCATCGGATATGCATGAGCTGATGTTCATCTACGAATTAAAGGAGCGCCTGGTCGTGTGTCTGTCAGTGATCGCACATCTGGGTGCCCGCAAGGAGACACGCTGGCACAGTTTCGCTGAGAATCTGGATCATCCGGACAAGAGCGATGAGTGGCTGCGTTATGTGAATTCCAAAATGGAAGACGGCCGGTTAAAGATCATCTACAGAGATCTGGTCGGAAGGGAGGAACACTATGAGCATCGCGATTGATCAAACATTATGTAAGGCGTGCGGCGCATGCGAGAAGGTCTGCCCCGGCAGCCTGATCTCACAGCGTGAGGATGGCACCGCCTATATCAGATATCCGAAGGACTGCTGGGGATGTTCTTCCTGCATCAAGGAATGTCATTTTGGCGCGATCGCCCTGTATCTGGGTGCGGATATCGGAGGCATGGGCAGCAGGATGCAGGTACAGTCCAAAGGTGATGAGCTCTACTGGAATCTGACCAGAAGGGATGGCAGTACCGAGCAGATCATCATCAATAAAAAAGAATCTAACAAATATTAGATATAGATTAGATAGAAAAAACGATCCGAGAAAGGAAGGTAGCAACGATGAGTGGATTATCACATCTTGATGAACTGGAGGCAGAGGCGATCTACATTATCCGTGAAGTAGCGGCAGAATGTGAGAAGCCTGTCATGCTCTACTCTATCGGCAAAGACAGTTCCGTGATGTTACATCTGGCAATGAAAGCATTTTATCCGGAGAAACCCCCGTTTCCGTTCTTACATGTCAATACCACATGGAAATTCAAGGAGATGATCGAGTTCCGTGACCGCAAGGCAAAGGAACTGGGGATCGAGATGTTAGAGTACATCAATGAGGAAGGTGTCAAGGCCGGCATCAACCCGTTCGACCATGGCAGTGCCTACACCGATATCATGAAGACGCAGGCACTCAAGCAGGCACTCGACAAGTACGGGTTTACGGCAGCGTTCGGTGGCGGACGACGGGATGAGGAAAAATCTAGAGCCAAGGAGCGTATCTTCTCTTTCCGTAACGAACAGCATGCATGGGATCCGAAGAATCAGCGTCCGGAGATGTGGAAGCTCTACAATTCCAAGATCCAGAAAAAAGAAGAGGTGCGTGTGTTCCCGTTATCGAACTGGACAGAGACCGATATCTGGCAGTATATCAGACAGGAAAACATCGAGATCCCGTCACTGTATTTTGCAAAAGTACGACCGGTGGTATACCGCGACGGCAACATTATCATGGTCGATGATGATCGCATGAAGCTGCGTCCGGGTGAAGAGATCCAGTACAAGAGCGTACGTTTCCGTACCTTAGGATGCTATCCGCTGACCGGTGGATGCGAATCGACGGCTACGACACTCGATGAGATCATCGATGAGACGCTCAGCGCCGTATCATCCGAGCGTACGACACGAGTCATCGACAATGAGGCAGCAGGCAGCATGGAACGAAGAAAGAGAGAGGGGTATTTCTAAAATGAGTGGTTTATTAAAATTTATCACATGCGGAAGCGTGGATGACGGAAAATCAACCTTGATCGGACATATCTTGTATGATTCCAAACTGCTGTACACCGATCAGGAAAAGGCATTGGAGCTCGACAGCAAAGTCGGCAGCCGCGGAGGCGCGATCGACTACTCACTGCTGCTCGACGGATTGATGGCAGAGCGTGAGCAGGGCATCACGATCGATGTCGCTTACCGTTATTTTACAACAGATAAGAGAAGTTTTATCGTGGCTGATACACCCGGCCATGAGGAATATACGAGAAACATGGCAGTCGGTGCATCCTTTGCGGATCTGGCAGTGATCCTGATCGATGCCAAGCAGGGCGTGCTCGTGCAGACGAGAAGACACGCGAGAATCTGTGCACTGATGGGTATCCGCTATTTTGTATTTGCAGTGAATAAGATGGATCTGGTCGGATATGATGAGAAGCGTTTCCGCGAGATCGAAGTACAGGTCAAAGAACTGGCAGAAGAACTGAAACTGCCGAATATCAAGATCATTCCGGTATCTGCGACAGAGGGAGACAATGTAACGACACATTCTGATCGGATCGCATGGTATCAGGGAGAGGCGTTACTGCCGTATCTGGAGGATCTGGATATCACAGAGGATGATCATGAGGTCGGATTCTATATGCCGGTACAGCGTGTATGCCGCCCGGATCATACGTTCCGTGGTTTCCAGGGACAGATCGAGGACGGAGTCATCCATGTGGGTGATGAAGTGACGACTTTACCGAGCAACGAATCAGCCAAGGTCAAGAGTATCCATATCGGAGATAAGCCCAGCGATGAGGCAGTCAAGGGACAGCCGGTAACGATCCAGCTCGACCGCGAGGTGGATGTATCCAGAGGCTGTGTATTGACGATCGATACAGGTGTCAAGGTCGCAGCTTCCATCACAGCGACATTGCTGTGGATGGATGACGAGGAACTGAGAGGCGGCAAGAACTTCTTCTTCAAGCTCGGAACCAAGACGATCCCCGGATTCGTATCAGAGATCGAGTATGCGATCGATGTCAATACCGGAGAGCAGAAAAAGGTCGATACACTCAGCAAGAACGAGATTGCAGTCTGCAAGATCTCACTGGCAGACAAGATCGTCGTAGATGAGTTCAAGAAACATAAGACACTCGGAGAATTCATTCTGATCGACCGTGTCACCAATATGACATCCGCATGTGGTGTGGTCGAGCAGGTACATGCCGATGAAGCAGGACTGTACGAGGGCCGTGTGGACCGGAAGGTACGCGCAGCGATCAAGGGACAGACAGCGATCACGGTAGAATTTATCGATGGAGATCAGGGTGTGAGCCGTGCATTTGTAGAGGATGTGGAGAAAGCACTGAATCTGGACGGCAGACATACCTACCTGTATGCACCGCAGGCAGGAGAAGACATCTCGAATGTGATCAAGCATCTGCACCGCGCAGGTATCGTGGTACTGTTATATGTGGATAAAAAACAGGCAGAGACGATCACGGATAAGAATGAGTTCTATATCAGCAACTGGAGCGAGAACGGTACAGAGGTCGGAGAGGTCGAAGCGTTCATCCGCAAGCGTTCCGCTTATCAGGAACTGTTAGCTCACAGCGGAGATTATATTTAATAACGGAGGACGCAGATGAGATTCAACACAGCACTTTTGCATAGTGGGAAAATGGGTGATGAGAACACCGGTGCGACACTGACGCCGGTCTGTCAGTCCAGTGCGTTTTACCAGCCCTCAGCAGAGCAGCATGAAAAATTATTCCATAATAAAGCGAACGGATTCTCCTATACGAGAATCAATAATCCGACGATTGTAGCCTTTGAGGAACGGATGACTGCGCTGGAAGGCGGACTTGCATCCATCGCCTGTTCATCCGGAATGGCAGCGATCACAAATGCACTGCTCAATATCGTGAATGCCGGTCAGGAGATCGTAGCGAGTACGAGTCTCTACGGCGGTTCCATCGATGTGTTTCACGACTTTGAAGCATTTGGCATCAAGACTGTATTTGTGGATGTGAGCGATGAGCAGGCGTTAGAAGCAGCGATCAATGACCGCACGCGGGTGATCTTTGCGGAGACGATCGGCAACCCCAAGCTGGATGTCGTAGATATTAAAAGGCTGGCGGATATCGCACACAGACATGGCTTACCGCTCGTTATGGACAATACAGTAGCGACGGCATACCTTGTACAGCCGCTCGCGCTGGGCGCAGATATCGTAGTCAATTCAACTTCCAAATATATCAATGGAAGCAGCAATTCCATCAGCGGTGTGCTCACAGATAGTGGCAGATTCAAATGGGATAAGGAGCGTTATCCCGGAATGGCAGAATATGCAAAGTTCGGAAAATTCGCATACACAGCCAAGCTGCGAAATGGGCTGTTCCGCAACACCGGAGCCTGCATGGCACCGCAGACGGCATTTTACA
Source organism: bacterium (assembly GCA_050872965.1). Classification (GTDB taxonomy): domain Bacteria; phylum Bacillota; class Clostridia; order Lachnospirales; family Lachnospiraceae; genus W0P33-017. The sequence goes on from JBNMHW010000029.1 coordinate 9,127, forward strand.
ATCTGATCGGAATGGAGACGTTAGGTATCCGCATGGAGCGGATCTGTGCCAATGCACAGGCGCTCGCACAGTTTCTGGAAAAAGAGCCGGGTATCACGGTCAATTATCCGGGGCTGGCAGACAGCCGCTGGCATGAGATCGCAGTCTCACAGCTCACACGCGGTTTCGGAGGGATCCTTACGATCCGTGTAGGCAGCAAGGAACGCGCATTCGCACTGATGAATGCACTTACCATACCGAAGATCGTATCCAATATCGGAGATACGAAGACACTGATCATTCATCCGGAATCGACGCTCAATGCGCACAGCACGGAAGATGAGAAAGCAGATGCCGGTGTCTATGACGACCTGATCCGTATCAGTGTCGGCATTGAAGATATCGAGGATCTCATAGAGGACTTCAGACAGGCCCTGCAGTCACTGGACGCAGGCCATGCACAGGCAGAATAAAGGAGGAACAGTTATGGCAGTAGATTATGCAGCTTTGAAAAAAGGCGGCTTTATGCGTCAGAAACAGAAAAATCATTTTTCACTTCGTCTGGCGGTCGTAGGAGGTAATCTGACAGTGAAGAACCTTCGCAAGATCGCAGATGTCGCAGAAAAATACGGAGACGGACATGTACATCTGACATCGAGACAGAGTGTGGAGATTCCGTTCATCAAGCTCGATCAGGTAGATGAGGTCAAGGAAGAACTGGCCAAGGGCGAATGCAAGCCCGGTGTCTGCGGACCGCGTGTGCGTACGATCACAGCCTGCCAGGGCAATCAGATCTGCCCGAGCGGAAATATCGACAGCTATGACATCGCCAAGAAACTGGATGAGCGCTATTTTGCGAGAGAACTGCCGCACAAGTTCAAGTTCGGTGTGACCGGCTGTCAGAACAACTGCCTGAAGGCAGAGGAAAACGATGTCGGTATCAAGGGCGCAGCCAAGGTCAGTTGGAATGCATCTTCCTGCATCATGTGCGGTGTATGTGCAAAGGCATGCCGGACAGATGCGATCAAGATCGCAGATGGCAAGATCGAGCTGATCGAGGATAAATGTAACTATTGCGGCAGATGCGCGAAGGCATGTCCGACCGATGCATGGGAGACACAGACCGGATATCTGGTATCATTCGGAGGACTGTTCGGTAACCGCATCCACAAAGGAGAGGAACTGCTGCCGGTCATCACTTCCGAGGAGACATTATTCCGTGTGACAGATGCAGCGATCCAGTTCTTTGATGACAATGCCAACCCGAGTGAGCGTTTCCAGTATACGTTAGAGCGTGTAGGAACCGATAAATTTGAAAAAGTGATTAAGGAGGCGTACAATGGCTGATTTTGAGATTGATGAGAGAGTAGATATTACCGATGTTGTCTGCCCGATGACATTCGTAAAGGCAAAGGTAGCAATGGAAGAGTTAGAGATCGGACAGGTACTCGCGGTCACGATGAATGATGGCGAACCGGTACAGAATGTACCGCGCAGCTTCAAGGAAGAAGGTCAGCAGATCTTAAAGCCGATTGACAACGAGAACGGAACCTATGATCTGATCGCGAAAAAGGTAGAAGAATAATCAGTAAGAGCAACAGGAGGACAGATCCATGGCAAAGAGAGTGAGTGAAGCGGAGTTTCAGACAGAAGTGCTGGATGAGAAGCTGCCGGTGCTGGTAGAGTTCTATTCAGACAGTTGTGTTCCGTGCAAGCAGTTATCACCGATCTTGGGCGGTATCGAGGACGACTATGAGGATCAGATCAAGATCGTCAAAGTCAATGTGAATTTTGATGCAGATCTGGCAGCAAAATATGAGGTGGCAGCCTCTCCCACGATCCTTATATTCAGGGATGGAGAAGAGGTACGGCGCGTGCGCGGACTGGTAAAGCGTCCGGAGCTGGAGATGATCTTAAAGGAATCAGCAGGAATCAACTAAGACAAAATGAGGAGGAAAAACATATGTTAGTAACAGTTGCAGGTGTAAAAAAAGAGATCGCAGAGGGAACAACGATCGCAAAGCTGATCGTGGATGAAAAGGTAGAAAATCCCGATTATGTTACCGTTACCGTGAACGATGATTTTGTAGAGAGCGAGGATTTCGCGACCACACAGATCAAAGAGAACGATAGCATCGAATTTCTTTACTTCATGGGAGGAGGTGCGTTTTAATGGCATTCACGAATGAACAGATGGAACGCTACTCCCGTCATATCATCTTACAGGAGGTCGGCGTAAAAGGACAGAAGAAGCTGATGAACGGCAAGGTGCTGATCATCGGTGCCGGTGGACTCGGAGCTCCGGCTGCTATGTATCTGGCAGCAGCAGGTGTAGGAACGATCGGTATCGTAGATGCCGATGAGGTAGACCTGTCCAATCTGCAGAGACAGATCATCCACGGAACCGCCGATGTCGGAAAAGCAAAGGTAAAATCAGCAAAAGAGACGATGAATGCGATGAATCCGGATGTCACAGTCAATACCTACCGTGAGTTCGTGACCTCAGAGAACATCATGGATCTGATCGCAGATTATGACTTTATCATTGACGGAACTGACAATTTCCCGGCAAAATTCCTCATCAATGACGCATGTGTCATGGCGAAAAAGCCGTTCTCACATGCAGGTATCATCCGTTTCAAGGGTCAGCTCATGACCTATGTGCCCGGAGAAGGCCCCTGCTATCGCTGTGTATTTAAGAATCCGCCGCCGAAGGATGCAGTACCGACCTGTAAGCAGGCCGGTGTCATCGGAGCGATGGGCGGTGTGATCGGCAGCTTACAGGCAATGGAAGCGATCAAATACCTGATCGGTGTCGGTGATCTGCTCACAGGCAAGCTGCTGACTTATGATGCATTAAAGATGGAATTCCATACGATCAAGCTGCCGAAGCATACGGATGGCTGTGCAGTCTGCGGCTCACATCCGACGATTACGGAGCTGATCGATTATGAACAGGTCGAGTGTGACGGAAAGTAGGAAGCTATGTTATATTTATCACAGGAAGATTATCAGAAAATGTTGACACACTGCAGAGAGGGACTTCCGAATGAGGCCTGCGGCCTCATCGGAGGAACGAAGGATGGAGATAAGAAGGAGATCAAAAAGGTCTACCTGCTCACGAACATCGATCAGAGCAACGAGCATTTCTCGATGGATCCGAAGGAGCAGCTCGCGGCAGTCAAGGATATGCGTGCAAACGGATATGTACTGCTCGGCAACTTCCATTCCCATCCGGAATCTCCGTCAAGACCTTCGGAGGAAGATAAGCGTCTCGCTTATGATTCCAAGGTAAATTACCTGATCCTCTCACTGATGGATGCACAGAATCCGGTGCTGAATGCATTTGTGATCGATGAAGATAAAAATGTCACCAAGGAAGAACTGATCATCGGCTAGCAGCTGTCAAAGTTCCTTCCGGATGTGTATATACCGGAATGAAACCGGGGAATCTAAGTAGTATGAGTAGCAGAAAAATGGAGGGAACTATGGCAAACGATAAGCAAAACCAAATGAAAGATCTGATCATCATAGGCAGCGGCCCTGCGGGGCTCTCTGCAGCCGTGTATGCACAGCGTGCGATGCTCGATCAGGTAGTGATCGAGAAGGGCTTCAGCGGCGGTCAGATCGTCACGACAGAGCAGGTAGATAATTATCTCGGACTGTACGGTGAGGGTGGCTATGATCTGGCGATGCGGTTCAAGGATCATGCGGATCAGCTCGGTGTGCCGTTTTTGGAGGCAGAGGTGACCGGTATCACAGATCTCGGAGACCACAAGGAGGTATCGCTCGAGGGTGGCGAAGTACTCAGCACCAGGGCAGTCATATTAGCGACCGGAGCCAATCACAAGCTGCTCGGCGTGCCCGGTGAGACCGATCTCACCGGAGCCGGTGTATCGTATTGTGCGACATGTGACGGCGCCTTTTTCAAAAACAAGACAGTCGCAGTCGTCGGCGGCGGTGACGTCGCATTGGAGGATGCACTGTATCTGGCAAAGCTGTGTGAGAAGGTGTATCTGATCCACCGCAGGGATGAACTGCGTGGCGCCAAGGTACTGCAGCAGAGAGTCTTCGATGCGGAGAACATCGAATTTTTAGGCAGCAGCCAGATCACACAGATCACGGGTACACATATGGTCGAGCAGATCACCGTGGAGGATAAAAAGAGCGGCAAGACACAGACGATCGCGTTGTCCGGCGTATTTATCGCGGTCGGCATGGAGCCGCAGAATGAGCTCGTACAGGGACTGGTCGCACTCGACGATGCCGGTTATATCATTGCGGGTGAAGACTGCCGGACGAGTGTCCCCGGCATCTACGCAGTCGGAGATATCCGTACCAAGCAGTTGTGGCAGGTCGTTACCGCGGTAGCTGACGGAGCGGTGGCGGTCTCTTCATTGGAACAGGATCGGAATATGGGAATTTAGTTTTTAGAGGAAAGGAGACCTATTTATCATGCGTATTACAAAAAAAGGTCAGTATGCGTTGTTTTTTATGATTGACCTGGCACTTCATGAGGGCGAGACTATAACGGTAAAGCAGGTCGCCAAAACCTATGATCTGTCAGAAAAATATCTGGAGCAGGTGGCTGCGAAGCTGCGTCAGGCAGGAGCGGTAAAGGTCATCCGCGGCAGTCATGGCGGATATTATCTGGAAAAGAATGTCAAGAATTATACGGTACGTGAGATCCTCGATATGATCGAAGGACAGAAAAGTTCGGTAGATATCGATCTCGATCAGGCGAGCGAGAACAACAAGGCGATGAACATCGTCATCCAGGATCTCGGTCAGGCTGTGGACAGCGCGATCGATCAGGTGCTCGACGGCATGACACTGACGGATATGGTTCGCGTGTATAACGAGCAGGAGACGTTTTCGTACGTGATCTGAAAAAAGGAACGGTGTAGCCTTCACCGTTCCTTTTTTCATGAAATTTTTCAGGTGATTGTGAAAACATTCTTGAACCGGGCTGTCGGCTGCGGTCACAGCAGTATCCCGATCAGCTTGCTCCGGTTATCCGGCGGTGTCTCGCTGTTTCTTCAGCCTTGGCTCGATGTGTCCTTCGCACACATAGCCTGCGGCTTTCAGCTATGACATGAGAAACGTTATCGCTTCGCTCGCACTGCGCCAGACAAACGTCGCAACTGACGGGATCTGCTGCAACCGCAGCCGCCAGCCCTGCGTTACATACTGATTGCGAAACTGTTTCACCGCGTAAATGGGGTATGCGAGTACAAGCGTATTTTATAATTCATTGGCAGCGCGAGCAAAGCATTGTCTGATTTTGCTGCCTTTGCACGATGGAGATGAGACTTATAACTCGTGGAAGCCTATGCTGAACACGAGTTAGGTTTGCTAAGGCTCATCGGAATGGTTCGTGCAACGAAAGCAAAACAGACTGCTTGCGGGAGCTGCAGTTTCACGAAATATGTACTCGCATATCCCTAATCACAACGAGAATAGTTTCGCAATTATCTATGAAAATTTTGTGAATCTGTGTAAAAAAAGGTGCGTTTTTGGCACAAGTGGAGTATGATAAAATGGTAGGACAAAATCCACACAGGAGGAAAATCCGTATGTTTGAGAAGAACAGGGAAGATGAGAGATTTGAGGATCTTCAAAGCGGTGTGATCCGTAATTATGAGAGCATGGAAGCTCATGTTAATCAGGGACTGCGGGTTGCTCTGAATGCACCTACACCCGATGGGTCGATTGAGATTATATTGGAATATCTTGGAAGATTTTTAAACGGAGAACGTACCTATATATTTGAGAAAAATGAGACCGGCGGGGACGATAACACTTATGAGTGGGTAGCGGACGGAGTCATTCCGGTCAAGGATCTGCTGCAGGATCTGCCGGGAGAAGTATGCGCACACTGGTATGACAGCTTCTCGGAGAACCGCCATATCGTGATCCGTGATCTGGAGGATATCAGGGAGAGTGATCCCTTACAATACGAGAACCTGAAACGGCAGGACATTCATTCGCTGGTTGTCGTCCCGCTCTATGATGAGGGACGTGTCATTGCATTTTACGGCGTGGACAATCCGGGACATGACCTGTCATTTGAATATACCGCAGACATGCTGCAGATCATGGGGCATTTTCTTGTATCGTCGATCAAGCGGCGCAATCTGGTACGGCAGTTACAGGAGATGAGCTATCATGACCAGCTCACAAAGCTGGGGAACCGTTTTGCATATGAAGAATACGTTGGTAAGCTGGACCCTGCAAAGAGTATCGGCGTCATGTATGCGGATATCACCGGACTCAAAAAGGTGAATGACGAGCAGGGACACCGCGCCGGAGACCGGCTGATCCGCAGTGCGGCAGCGAGTCTGACCGATACCTTCCCGAAGGAGACACTGTTCCGTATCGGAGGAGATGAGCTGATCGCAGTATGTCCGGATGTGAGTGAAGAGGAATTTGACCGGCAGGTAGAGATGTTGCGGGAAAATGCCGGAAAGCATGAGGTCGTATTGGCGATCGGTGCCTCGTGGCAGGAGCGTACACCGGATGATCTGGATCACCTTCTGACGGAGGCAGAGCGCCGGATGTATGATGACAAGAGCGCCTATTATCAGAAGATGGGGCTGGAACGGAGAAAACGGTGAGAGGTAAAAGACGATGAGATGTGAAAAGAAGATGATGCACCTGTATGCGGTGACAGACCGTGCATGGGTTGGCAGGCAGAGCCTGTATGAGCAGGCGGAATCCGCATTAAAGGGCGGTGTGACCTGTGTACAGCTCAGAGAAAAGGAGCTGGATGCAGATGCATTCTTAGAAGAGGCAGGACAGATCGCCGGATTATGCCACAGTTATCACGTACCGTTTATCATCAATGATAACGTAGAGATCGCATTGGCAGTCCATGCGGACGGAGTTCATGTCGGACAGGACGATATGACAGTCTCACAGGTGCGTGAGCGTGTCGGTGATACGATGATGATCGGTGTATCGGCGCACAGTGTGGAGGAAGCGCTGCAGGCGCAGGCAGGCGGAGCCGATTATCTGGGAGTGGGAGCGATGTTTACGACATTGACCAAGACCAATGTATCGGCGACATCGCGTGAGACGCTGCGGGAGATCTGTGATGCAGTGGATATTCCGGTCGTAGCGATCGGCGGTATTACAGAAGAAAATATGCTGCAGCTGGCCGGAACCGGTGTCGATGGCGTCGCGCTGGTCAGTACGATCTTTGCCGCGGATGATATCGAGGCGGCCTGCAGACGGCTGAGCGTTCTGTCAGGAAAATTATAAAAAAAACATAAAAAAGTTCTGCGATTGAGATCTAAAATCAAAATCGCAGAACTTTTTTTATACCTGTCTATATTTTTTCCTAACTCTTACAGGAAGATGTATTTTGCAATAAACAGAATTGTCAGTACATACATCAGTGGAGTGATCTTTTTCGCTTTGCCGCAGCATACGTTGATGATTACATAAGAGATCACACCGATTGCGATACCTTCTGAGATGCTGTACATCAGAGGCATAGCGATCAGGCACAGATAAGCGGGGATCGCTTCGGTCGGATCGTTGAAGTCTACATCAACGATAGCGGTTACCATTAAGAATCCTACGAAGATCAGTGCCGGAGCTGTAGCGAATCCGGGAACAGCGGTGAAGATCGGAGCGAAGAAGATCGCGAGCAGGAACAGAAGACCTGTGACTACAGAAGCCAGACCGGTTCTCGCGCCTGCGCCTACACCAGCGGAACTCTCTACATAAGTAGTAGTGGTAGATGTACCGAAGATCGCACCTACGAGAGTAGCGATCGCATCAGCCAGCAGAGCGGGCTTGATACGGGGAAGCTTCTCGTTCTCGTCGAGCATCTTAGCCTTGGTAGCGACACCAACGAGTGTTCCGATCGTATCGAACATATCTACAAAGAGGAATGCAAACAATACAACGACGAAGTTGCCGATGCTCACACCGGAGAAATCAGCCTTGAATACCTGGCCAAAGGTCTCACCGAATTTTGAGAAATCCGTGATACCGAGGGAAGGATACAGAGAATAGAAACCTGCGTCCGGTGTTACCTGATACAATCCGGTAGCCTGTGCCAGCATACCGAGTACCCAGGTAGCGACGATACCGATCAGGATCGAAGCCTTTACGCCCTTGACATGCAGTACGATGATGATGAACAGACCGATCAGTGCAAGGATCGCACAGATACCTTCGGTGTGGAAGTTTGCACGGAAGTTCACGTAAGTAAGCAGGGTAGAATCGCTGTTGACAACAAGGTGGGCACCCTGCAGACCGATAAATGCGATGAACAGGCCGATACCGGCGCTGACACCTTTTTTCAGTGTACTGGGGATCGCATTGAAGATCGCTTCACGGACACTGGTGAGTGAGAGAACGATGAAGATCACACCTTCAGCAGCAACAGCTGCGAGTGCAACTCTCCAGTCATATCCCATACCGATACATACGGTGTATGCAAAGTATGCGTTCAGACCCATACCGGGTGCCAGAGCAAACGGATAGTTTGCCATCAGTGCCATACACATAGTTCCGACGAATGATGCCAGACACGTAGCGATCAGTGCTGCGGTAGGATCAATGCCTGCTGCTGAGAGCATGCTCGGATTGACTGCCAGAATGTAGGCCATTGTCATGAATGTGGTGATACCTGCGATCACCTCGGTGCGCACATCTGTGTTGTTTTCTTTCAGTTTGAAAAAACGTTCCATGATGTAACTTTTCCTTTCTGTGTGTGTAAAATTCTCCTCTTGGGTTACGTCTCGCGGGGATGACTATAGAGGTCAACAGTCATCGGCGCTTCCTATTTTCCTTCATAGGAAATGACAGAAGCAACATCATATTTCGCCAGCTTGTCCCTGCCGTGCAGTCCGGCCAGTTCCATGAGAAATACGATCTTTACCACCTCGCCGCCAAGCTGCTCTACCAGTCTCGCACCGGCCTCAATCGTACCGCCTGTAGCGATCAGATCATCGACCAGAATGACTTTTTGACCGGGTTTGATGGCATCTGCATGCATTTCAATCTCAGCAGAACCATACTCCAGCTCATAGGATGTGGAAACGGTTTTGCAGGGCAGCTTTCCCTTCTTGCGGATCAGCACAAACGGCTTTTTCATTGCGTAGGCGAGCGGTGCACCGAAGATAAATCCACGCGATTCCGCGCCGGCAATGACATCACAGGGAACATCCTTGACGAGCTCCAGCAGAGAATTGATCGCCAGCTGAAAACCATCTGCGTCCTGCAAAATACTGGTTACGTCACGAAACATAATACCGGGCTCCGGAAAGTCCGGGATCGTTCTGACATAGTCCTCCAGCTTCTTCATTGGAATCCTCCTTTCCTTCTTGTACCTATGGTACATGGCTTTGCGGTGATTACCCGCAAGCATCATTATAGCATTGTTAGGTATAAAATTTCTATAAAAATTCAATAATATTTCTTAAAAATCGCCATTATACACCGAGAGCCGTACAAAAAAGGTATTATGCATATCCCTGCCGCGCGCATAGATCTCTCCGTGGTGCGCGCGGACGATCGTATCTGCGATCGAAAGTCCCAGTCCGTAGCTGCCCGAATCACTGTGGGAGCGGTCGGCGCGGTAAAAGCGTTTGAAGATCGCCTGCTGTTCCTGGGTGGAGAGCGGCTCACCGGCGGTCGTTACCGACAGCAGACAGCTGCGCCGCTGGCGTTCCAGACGGACAGTGATCCCGGAAGATGATGCAGCATATTTATCCGCATTATCGAGCAGGATGTCGAGCACCTGCGTGAGCTGTGAGGCACTGCCGGTCACATGGACATCCGGCGCCAGTTCCTGCTGCAGTGTCAGACCGTGTTCAAAATAGATCGGTTCATACAGGCACAGCTGCTGTTCGATGAGCTCTGTCAGATTCAGATTCGTCGCATCGCTGTGCAGGACTGTGCGGTCTGCACGTGAGAGGTCGAGCAGTCCTTCGACCAGAGTACGCATGCGGGTCGCAGTCTCTAAGATATTTTCGGAGAAACGCTGCTTTTGAGCATCGTCAAAATCGGGAGAGCGAAGCAGCTGCGCATTGGTGAGGATGATCGTGAGCGGAGTCTTTAACTCGTGGGATGCATCTGCGATAAACTGTTTTTGATCTTCCCAGGCAGTCTCCACCGGGCGTACTGCCCATCTTGCAAACCATACGCTGATCATCAAAAACAGGACAAATGCTCCCAGGCCGATCAGCAGACAGTTGCGTGTGAGTGATGCGAGCATCGCGTAAGAGCCGGAGATATCCAAAAACACATAGGTATCGCCATAAGTGAGATTATGCACTTGCAGAAAACGTAGCTGCTGGCCGGATAATACGCCGGTCCGGATATCCGCACCGGAGCTGCCGTTAGCGGGGCCGGGGACGTCATCCTCCCACACCGTGGTCGTCTTAGCTGTCCGGGCTGTCCGGATCAGAGCATCGTAATCGGTATCATCCGGGAGGGAAAAACGTACATTTTTTTCTGAGGAGAGCTCTCCTTGCGGATCAAGATGCAGGAGCAGATAGGACTGATGGCGGTCTTCCGGCGGACGGTCACCGGCCTGCCCGGACAGTGGCGGATCGAGTGCCAGCCGCCGCATGAAGTCCAGATCATTCCGGGAAAAATTGTGTGCGGTGCTGTAGATGATCGTAGCCAGAATGGCGATGAGGATCAGCGTGATGACAGACAGGTTCATACATATAAATTTGCGTCGGAGTTTGTTGATCAAGGTTGGTTCACCTCCAGATGATAGCCGAGTCTGCGGATCGCTACGATCGAGATATCGGCATGGATCGCAGTCAGCTTCTTGCGCAGAAAACCGATGTAGACTTCCACATGATTCTCCACGGCATTCGAATCATAGCCCCATACGTGGGAGAGGATCGTCTCTTTAGACAGATTGCGCGACGGATTCTGCAGCAGCAGGCGCATGATCTCAAATTCCTTGGCTGATAGCCGGATCGATGCATCTGCGCATGCGAGCGTACCGGATGAGAGATCGAGAACGGTCTGACCATAGGTAAGCTCATCGACCTGTGCACCCTGCCGGCGCAGCAGCGCATTCACACATGCGAGCAGTTCCCTGGTGTCGAACGGTTTCGAGAGATAATAATCCGCTCCGGCATCCAGCCCTTCAATGCGGTCCTCCAACGCAGACCGGGCGGTCAGCATCAGGATCGGTGTGCCGCATTTCCCACGCCGCATCTCTTTGGCGACCTGATAGCCGTCCATACCGGGCAGCATGACATCTAAGATCACCAGATCATAGATGCCCAGCAGCGCGTACGCCAGCCCATTCGTTCCGTCATATACGGTATCCACTTCAAAATGTTTTGCTTCCAGCAATGTCTTTAGCGACTCTGCCAGTGTTTTTTCGTCTTCAATGATCAGTAGTTTCATAGCTGTATTATAGTAAAAAAATGTAAAAAAGACAACAGATGGTATGATGCAGAACGAGCCGCGTCTGACTCTTTTTGTGATGTTTTTGTGAATTCGTCCCGATCGTCACTTTTTTTCAGTTTCATTTCAGCATTGACAGTTACAATCAATGCAGATTTCAAAGACAGAAGGGAAGTGACAGGATATGAATGAAGCAGATTATCGTCATGAGTGGAAGCACATCATCAACAATGCAGATAAGATAGCGATCCGCCAGCGGCTGCGGGCAGTCGCACAGGTAGATGCACATGCATCGGACGGCAGATATCTGATCCGCAGCCTCTATTTTGACAATCTTTCGGATAAGGCGCTGCGCGAGAAGATCGATGGTGTGAACCGGAGAGAAAAATTCCGGATCCGTTATTATAATGACAATACCGATCAGATCCATCTGGAGAAAAAGAGCAAGTGGAATGGGCTGGGCACCAAGGATCGCGTGCTGATCACGGCAGAGGAAGCACAGCGGATCGTAGATGGAGATCTCGCATGGATGCCGGGATCCGACAGGCCGCTCGTGCAGGAGCTGTACGTGAAGATGAACAGCCAGGGACTGCGGCCGAAGACGATCGTGGATTACACACGGGAGCCGTTCGTGTATGCACCGGGTAATGTGCGTGTGACATTGGATTACAATATCCGCACCGGATTACTGTGTACGGATTTTCTGAATCCGGAATGCATCACGATACCTGCGGGAGCCGGCGAGACGATCCTCGAGGTCAAGTGGGATGCGTATCTGCCGTCGGTGATCCGTGACGCGGTACAACTGGGCAGCAGACAGCTCAGTGCATTTTCAAAATATGCGGCATGCCGCATGTATGGATGATCAGGCGATTTTGCAAATGCATAACATATAAAGGAGAATCAAAAACATGACATTTAATGATATTTTCAAATCAAGCTTTCTGGAGAACGTGACGAGTGTGAGCCTGTTAGATATGACACTGGCACTGCTGCTCGCATTCGCATTGGGACTGTTTATTTATTTTGTATATAAGAAGACGTTTGCAGGCGTGATGTATTCGTCGAGTTTTGGTGTGACACTGATCGCGCTCACGATGATCACGACACTGGTGATCCTCGCGGTGACGAGTAACGTAGTGTTATCTCTCGGTATGGTCGGTGCGCTCTCTATCGTGCGTTTCCGGACTGCGATCAAGGAGCCGCTGGATATCGCATTTTTATTCTGGTCGATCGCGGTCGGTATCGTTCTGGCAGCAGGACTGATCCCGCTCGCAGTATTCGGAAGTGCGGTGATCGGTATCGTACTGCTCATATTTGTCAACAAAAAGTCGCATACCAATCCGTATATCGTCGTGCTTCAGTGTGAAGATCATGAGAGCGAAGTGCGCGCAAAGGAGTACCTGGATCAGAAGACCAGACGCTGTGTGGTCAAGAGCAAAACTGCACAAAAAGGACTGGTCGAGCTGAATCTGGAGATCCGGTTACGGGATGACAATACGGATTTTGTGAATGAACTGGCAGAATTACCGCAGGTCAAGAGCGCGGTGCTCGTCAGCTATAATGGGGACTACATGGGCTGATAGGAGGAATTGCGATATGTCAACGCATAAAAATATCGATAAGATCTGCATAGCGGCACTGGTGATCGCGATGGTCGTGACGGTCATTTTTATGCATGCGGATACATCGGGCATCATCACAGCCTCGGCGGCATGCGGCTATGAGAGCAGGCTGTTCGACACGTCAAAGGTTCACAGTATCGATATCGTGATGGATGACTGGGACAGCTTCTTAGAGACCTGTGAGAATGAGGAATATACGACCTGCGCCGTTGTCATTGACGGTGAATCTTATAAAAATGTAGCGATCCGTGCCAAGGGGAATACGTCGCTCAGTACGGTATCTCAGCTGGGCAGTGACCGGTACAGCCTAAAGATCGAGTTTGATCATTACAATTCATCCGAGAGTTATTACGGACTGGATAAGCTGTGTTTGAATAATATTATTCAGGATACAACTTATATGAAGGATTACCTGTCATATCAGCTCATGGCGCAGATGGGTGTGCCATCACCGTTGTGCAGCTATGCGTATCTGACGATCAACGGAGAGGACTGGGGACTGTTTCTGGCAGTCGAAGATGTAGAGGATGGATTCCTAGAGCGCAACTATGGCTCGGATCACGGGGAATTGTACAAGCCGGACAGCCAGAGCTTTGGTGGCGGACGTGGAAACGGCAAAGACTTTAATATGGAAGATTTTGATCCGGGAGATTTTGATCCGTCACAGATGAAGAATGCGGATGCAGCAGATGACAGTGGTGACAGCAGTGACAGACCGCAGCCGCCGGATGGAGCACCGCAGGATTTTGGCGGCGGACAACGCCCGGATGATGGCGGACAGCGCCCGGATGACGGTGGACAGGGTCCCGGCGGTGGCGGCATGTCGATGGGCAGCGATGATGTCAAGCTGCAGTATATCGATGATGATACTGACAGCTATTCCAATATTTTCGACAATGCCAAGACGGATGTGACGAAGGCAGACAAGAAACGTCTGATCGCATCGTTAAAATCGCTCAGTGAGGGAACAGATATCGAGAATGTCGTAGATACCGATGAGGTGATCCGTTACTTTGTCGTACACAACTTCCTGTGCAATGGCGACAGTTACACCGGTTCGATGATCCATAACTATTACCTGTATGAGGAAGACGGACAGCTATCTATGATCCCGTGGGATTATAATCTAGCATTCGGTACCTTCCAGTCATCGGATGCGACGGCGGAGGTCAACGCGCCGATCGATACGCCGGTATCGGGTGGATCGATGGAGGATCGCCCGATGCTCTCGTGGATCTTTGCGGATGATACTTATACGGAACTGTATCATCAGTATTTCAGCGAGTTTCTGGACAGCGTGGATATCGCTCAGATGATCGAGACGACAAAGGAACTCATCGCACCATATGTGGAGAAAGATCCGACTGCATTTTACAGTTACGAGGAATTTGAGACCGGCGTGGAGGCGTTAAAGTTGTTTTGCGAGCTGCGAAGTGAGAGTATCAGGGGACAGCTGGACGGAACGATCCCGTCTACGACAGATGGGCAGTCAGAGGATACTACGAATCTGGTGGATGCATCCGCGCTGACACTGTCTGATATGGGTACGATGAATCAGGGTGGACCGAGGTAGTGGTTGCCAGTTCAGAGACATTCGCAAAATCGCTGTTACACAGCTTTACTTTTGCTCATGCTTTGGTTCTCACCAAAGAAATTTACACATAAATTAGTTCGCCTAAGTAAACTTGGCTCATGATTTTATGTGTAAATTACCTTGTCTCTGAACTGGTATGACACTTTTCTGAATCTGTAAAAAACGGACAAAATACAATTTGAATCATAGAATCGCGCGTGCTAAGATATAGTTGTAGGGGTTTTAATGTAATTTACAAACAAAAAATGGTGGAGGTATTTTACAATGAAAAAACTAATCAACAGCGTAGAAACAGTCGAAGATGAGATGATTCAGGGTCTGGTAAAAGCATATCCGCAGTATCTGAAAAAGGTTGACGGATACAATGTGGTCGTCCGTGCGAACAAAAAAGAGGGTAAGGTCGCACTGATCAGCGGTGGTGGCAGCGGACATGAGCCTGCACATGCAGGATATGTCGGAGAGGGCATGCTGGATGCAGCAGTGGCCGGAGCTGTATATACTTCACCGGCTTCTGATGCGATATTGGAAGGTATCAAGGCGATCGCCACAGATGAAGGAGTTCTGATGGTCATCAAAAACTATACCGGTGATGTCATGAACTTTGAGATGGCTGCCGAGATGGCTGAGATGGAGGGCATCAAGGTCAAACAGGTCATCGTCAATGATGATGTGGCAGTCAAGGACAGCTTATATACAGTCGGACGCCGCGGCGTGGCAGGCACGGTATTTGTACACAAGATCGCCGGTGCACTGGCAGAGACAGGTGCGAGCCTCGATGAAGTGCAGGCGGTAGCACAGAAAGTCATTGATAATGTGCGCACGATGGGCGCAGCGACACTGCCGAGTACGATCCCCGCAGCCGGAAAACCCGGATTTGAGCTGGCAGAGGATGAGATGGAAGTCGGTATCGGTATTCACGGAGAGCCGGGCACACATCGCGAGAAGATGATGACGGCGAATGAGATCACGGATCATTTATTAGACAAGATCCTGGCAGATATCGATTACAGCGGCAGTGAAGTGGCAGTGATGATCAACGGAGCCGGTTCTACACCTTTGATGGAACTCTATATCATCAATAACCGTGTGGCAGATGTGCTTGCAGAAAAAGGAATCAAGGTCGTGCAGACATTTGTCGGAGAATATATGACTTCGATTGATATGGCAGGTTTCTCCATCTCTGTACTGAAGCTGGATGACCAGTTAAAGGCACTGCTGGCAGCGAAGGCAGATACGCCCGCAATGAAGGCCTGATTAAAGAAGATAACGAGGTGACCGGAAAATGACAGACCGAAAAAAAGTAGTAGAGATCCTGCAGGCGATGGCGAAGGTGATGGAAGAAAATAAGGAATATCTGACTGATCTGGACAATGTGATCGGAGACGGAGATCACGGCATCAATATGGCACGCGGATTTTCAGAGGTAGAAAAGCAGGCAGATACGCTGGCACAAAAGGATATCGGAACGATCTTAAAGACCGTTGGCATGACACTGGTGTCCAAGGTAGGAGGCAGTTCGGGACCGCTGTACGGCACGGCATTTATGAAGGCAGGTATGGCGATCGGAGCCAAAGATGAGATCGATGTCAATGATTTCTTAGGTGCGTTAGAGACAGGTATCGAAGGCGTCAAGGCGCGCGGTCGTTCCACGACCGGAGAGAAGACGATGCTGGATGCCATGGTGCCTGCACTGGATGCGATGAAGGATGCACAGGCAGCAGGTGCTGATGCAAAAGCGGTACTCGCAGCGGGAGTGACTGCTGCGCAGGAAGGTGTGGAAGCGACCAAACCGATGGTAGCTACCAAGGGACGCGCCAGTTATCTGGGCGAGCGCAGTGTCGGACATCAGGATCCCGGTGCGACATCATTTACACTGCTGCTCACTGAGATCGGGAAAGCATTGTGAGGAGGTACGAGCATGGTAGGTATCGTAGTAGTCTCTCACAGTGAGAGATTAGCGGACAGTATCGTAGACCTGACGAAGATGATGGCTGACGGCGCGCATATCGCGGCAGCCGGTGGACTTGAGGACGGAACTTTTGGAACGAGTTATGACAGGATCAAGGCGGCCATCGATGAGGTGTATTCTGACGAAGGTGTGATCGTGCTCATGGACATGGGCAGCGCGGTCATGACGACTGAGATGGTGCTGGATGAATATGACAGCGAGAAGGTACGCATGGTCGATGCACCGATCGTGGAGAGCGCTGTAGCTGCTTCTGTCAGCGCGATGTGTGGCAGTGATCTGGAGACGATCTTAGAGGAGATCGAGGACGTAAAGCAGACACCGAAATTCTGACACAAATGATAATGAATGATTTTATCAATTATATTTCTGGCGGCTGTTCCCGATAAATTGGGGACAGCCGTTTTATATTGATATATGAACACATGAAATGAAAAAAGTGCACAAAATACAAGATGAAAAATGTACTATTTTGTCGAAAATGATGTAACACACTTGTTTTTTCAGGCGAAAAGAGATATAATATTTATCAAATAGGGGAGTCATATCCAAGCTGGGAGAGCAGAGTAGGGCGTGAGAGATAGCAGAGATGCTATTCATTCGTTCATGCTCTTTTTTTATTTATGATAATAGAATGTTCGTAGCGCGAACATTCTATTATATCTATATCCGAAAATGCCAGAGAAAACAAATTATTAGGCATGTGCAGAGACACCCCATCGTATATTTAAAGGAGGATATGATGAAGCAGCAGTTATATGATGCACTTTCAGACAACCCGATCATCATGGCGATCAAGGATGAGAATGGCTTACAGGCGTGTCTGGATATACAGGACGCGACCGTCGTGTTCGTGCTTTATGGAGAGGTGGCGACCATAGCTGATATCACGGAACGGCTCAAGGCAGCCGGTAAGCAGGTGATGGTACATATGGATCTGATCTCCGGTCTGAGTGCGAGAGAGGAAGCCGTGGATTTTATCGCAAAATATACAAAAGCGGACGGCATCATATCTACCAGATTGGAACAGATCAAGCGGGGAAAACAGTTGAATCTGAGCACGATCTTCCGGATCTTTGTGATCGATTCGAAGGCGATCTCCAATCTGAACCGTCATGTCAGCGATTATGCCGATATTGTTGAGATCCTGCCGGGACTCATGCCCAAGATCATCCGGCGAATGAAAAAACAGCTCAACGTTCCGATCATCGCGGGCGGTCTGATCGCAGACAAGGAGGATGTGATCCAGGCGCTGGATGCGGGAGCAGTAGCGATCTCAACGACCAATGAGAGCGTATGGAATATGTAATATCATCAAAACTGTGAAGGTACGGAACAGTTCGTATCAGGGAAGAGACGTGAAAATGGAATTTTGCAGGAGACAATGCAGGCTGGGCAGATAGGAGGAGAACGAATATGTGTTATGCGACCAAACGTAAAATTGCAGATTGTGTCAAACAACTGATGAAGAAAAAAGAGATCCGCAAGATCACGATACAGGATATCATGGATGCGACAAATATGAGCCGTCAGAGCTTTTATTATCATTTTAAGGATATCTATGATGTGATCGAGTGGATCGCGCAGTATGATTTTACGGATCGTATTGCCTGCGAGGAGGGCCAGACGATGGAGGACTGGGCATTGCACGTGATGCAGGTGCTCGAGGAGGAACGGCCGTTCTTTGAGCGTGTCGTGAACCAGATCGAGTGGCCGAAGATCGTTCCTGTGATCAGCAGACCGATCGAGGAGCAGATACGGGTTCTGCTGCAGAGCCACATGTCGGAGGATGACCGGGCTGCCACAGATTTTTGTGTGCGTTTTGTGACGAATGCATACTGTTATTATATGCTGGACTATATTTATCACAGAAAACATGTGACTGAGGAACAGATGCGTTCGGAAATGCGCAACCTGACAACGCTCGTGGCAAGCAGACCACTGTTCTGTGCGGTGGCGTTGCCTGAAGATCAGGTGCGGATGGTAGGATAAAATAGAATAGAAATAA
>JBNMHW010000030.1:0-27548 GCA_050872965.1 bacterium
GACGTATGAAGTTCAGAACCAGTTATGGTCAGAATGCATTGAAGCATTCGATTGAGGTAGCTCAGATTGCAGGGCTGCTGGCTGGTGAGGTCGGTGTGGATGTCAGAACCGCGAAGCGTGCAGGTCTGTTACATGATATTGGAAAATCCGTGGATCACGATATGGAAGGTTCACATATTCAGATCGGTGTTGATCTTTGCCGCAAATACAAGGAATCACCGCTGATCATCAATGCAGTAGAGGCTCATCATGGAGATGTAGAGCCCCAGTCTCTGATCGCTTGTCTGGTACAGGCTGCTGATACGATCAGTGCCGCACGTCCGGGTGCAAGAAGAGAGACATTGGAAACATATTCTAACCGCTTACAGCAGTTAGAGGATATTACAAACGGTTTTAAGGGAGTTGACAAATCTTTTGCTGTTCAGGCAGGACGAGAAGTTCGTGTGATGGTAGTTCCTGAACAAATCAGTGATGCTGACATGGTTATTCTTGCAAGGGATATTTCAAAGCAGATTGAGTCTGAGTTAGAATATCCGGGTCAGATCAAGGTAAATGTGATCCGCGAGTCGCGTGTCACAGATTATGCGAAGTAAAATTCGTAAAAGTGACTGATTTGAAGGCGTTAAGATGTGATCTTAGCGCCTTTTGCTTTTTTTACGATCAAAGTCGAAGACAGGAGGCATACAATGGAGAATCAAATCAAACGAATTAACCGTACATTAAAATATCAGGGAGCGATCGTCGATTTTTACAGCGATACGATGCAGATGCCGGATGGCAGAACTGCCGAATGGGATCTGATCCACCATAGAAGGGGAGCCGCCGCAGTCGTGCCGGTATTGCCGAACGGACGGATCGTGATGGTGCGCCAGTTCCGGAATGCGCTGGATCGCATTACATTAGAGATCCCGGCGGGTGCGCGTGACAACACGGAGGAGAAGACGATCCGCTGCGCGGCCAGAGAGTTGGAGGAGGAGACCGGATATCACAGTGAACATCTCGATTTTTTGATTTCCCTGCGCACGACGGTAGCATACTGCGATGAATTTATTGATGTGTATGTGGCACATGATCTGGT
This sequence comes from bacterium, assembly GCA_050872965.1. GTDB lineage: Bacteria > Bacillota > Clostridia > Lachnospirales > Lachnospiraceae > W0P33-017. The sequence goes on from JBNMHW010000030.1 coordinate 1,079, forward strand.
GCAGCGTGAGCAGCATCTCGATCTGGATGAGTATGTGGAGATCGTCAGCTATGAGCTGGAGGAACTATGCGATATGATCTATGCGGGTACGATACAGGATGCCAAGACAGTAGCGGCGCTCATGGCATACAAAAATAAATATCGCATAGATTAGAGATAAAGAGTTTCAAAGGAGACGGACAATCATGCACACGCGGAAATTATCCGTCAAACAGCAGTTGTTTCTCATATTTTTAGTCTGTTTTTTGCTCGGCATCGTGACGGCAAATATTCTGATCGCGGAGGGCTTTCGGGAGAGCGGAAGTCTGACGCGGTATTTTCTCAAACAGTTTCAGTATACACAGATCAATTTTTATGAAGTGCTGTGGAATGTCTGCTGCAATCGTCTGTGGGTGTTCCTGCTCCTATTGGCAGTAGGATGGATGCGGGGCGGCAGATGGTTTTACGGTGCATTTGCAGCGTGGAGCGGATTTGCATATGGATATTTTTGTGTCCTTGCGATCAGTGTTTTTGGATCGGGTGGTCTGCTTTTATGCGTTGCCGCACTGTTTCCGCAATTTATCTGTTATATCCCTGTGTATATAGGTCTGGTGATGCTGTGTGTGCAGCAGCGCCGCCGGGATGTGTGGCGTACGGTGACAGTTTGTCTGGTGTTTTTTCTCATCTGGTGCATGGGAATATTACTGGAATCTTACATAAATCCTATGATTTTACAAAAAATATTAATCCTTTTGTAATATTTTTTATGCATTTATGAAAATTATCCGGCTTACGAATGTTACATAATTGCAATTTTTGTAACAATTTGTTATAATAAACGCATATTTTGCACCGTGAAGGGAAATGTGTCATAGCACGGTGATTGCGGGGGCAGGTTTTACATGAAGAACGAAATCGATGCATTTATCAGTTATATGCAGGAACAGAGACAGATATCTGATAATACGGTGGCGGCATATACGCGGGATCTGTGTAAGCTGGCAGAGTATATGCATGACATGGGAATGGAAGATTTTGAACAGGCGGATACGGGCATTTTGCAGCAATATCTGCATGAGCTGGAAGCGCAGGGGCGCAAGGCGGCGACGATCTCACGTGTGATTGCCAGCATGAAGGCTTTTTTTGCATGGCAGGTCAGACAGAGAATGCGTGAGGATGATCCGGCAAAGGGGCTGAAGTCGCCGCGGATTGAGAAAAAACCGCCGGAGATTCTGTCGCAGGCACAGATCATAAAGCTGCTCGAGCAGCCGTCTTCCGGAGCACCAAAGGAGCTGCGTGACAAGGCGATGATGGAACTGTTGTACGCAACAGGCATCCGCGTATCGGAGCTGCTTGCCCTGCGGCTGCAGGATGTCAATCTGCAACTGGAATATGTGACCTGCAGGGATGGACGAAAGGAACGGACCGTACCGTTCGGCTCGAATGCCAGAGAAGCATTGGAGGCATATCTGAAGCGGAGCCGTCCGAAACTGGTGCAGGATGAGAAGTGCGAACTGCTGTTTACGAACTGCAACGGTGAGCCGATGAGCAGACAGGGCTTCTGGAAGCTGTTGAAACATTATGGAAAGCAGGCGGGACTCACGGAAGAGATCACGCCGCATACGCTCAGACATTCATTTGCGGCTCATTTGCTGAACAACGGCGCAGATCTGAAGTCGGTGCAGGAGTTGATGGGGCATTCGGATATTTCATCGACACAGATCTATATGCAGTTGTCGGACCGTACGATCCGGGAAGTGTATAAGAGCGCACATCCGCGTGTGTGATCCGGCAAATGGACAGTACATCATACAGAAAGTAATAGCAGGAAGGAATAACAGCAATGACCCCGGTTACGGATAATAATCTTACGATAAATACACTGAAGATAAGAAATATAACGATCGGCGAGGGCACACCAAAGATCTGTGTGCCTATTGTTGGCAGAAAAAAAGAGGACATCTTAGCGCAGGCGCGTTCGTTCGATCAGATCCCGGTCGATGTCGTGGAATGGCGTGTGGACTGGTTTGAACAGGCAGGAGATGTGGCTGCAGTGCTTGGCGTATTAAAAGAGCTGCGGGAGATTCTGGGCGACACGGTTCTGCTCATGACATTCCGAACCTCAAAGGAGGGCGGTGAGCGTGCGATCGCACCGGCTGATTATGAAGCGCTTAATATCGCAGCGGTGGAATCCGGGTATGCGGATCTGGTTGATGTGGAGATATTTACCGGAGATGATACAGTCAGCCGGATCATCGGGGCGGCACATGACGCAGGCGTGTATGTGATCGCATCCAATCATGATTTTGATGGGACACCAGATAAGGAGGACATGATCGGGCGGTTGAATAAAATGCAGCAGATGGGTGCAGACCTGCTAAAGATCGCTGTGATGCCGCACAGTGCGAGAGATCTCCTGACACTGCTCGATGCGACCGAGGAGATGAACCGCGTATATGCGAAGCGTCCGGTGATTACGATGTCTATGGGAGGCACCGGCGTACTGAGCCGCATCTGTGGGGAAGTATTCGGATCGGCATTGACATTTGGTGCTGCGGGATGTGCGTCCGCACCGGGACAGATGAAAGTGGAAGATCTGCATACGATGTTACAGCTATTGCATGCAGCGATGTAGAAATTGGAATAAAAATGAGTAAAAAAGAAAACCGGAAGATACGTCATGGTATCCTCCGGTTTTCTTGTGTTCAGAATCATACAGAACTATATTAGCAGGACTCTGCGATATCATAGAGCAGTTTTTCGGATGCATCCCATCCGAGGCACGGGTCGGTAATGGATTTGCCATATACATGATCACCGATCTTTTGACAGCCGGGCTCTAAGTAGCTCTCGATCATGACACCCTTGACGAGCTTTTTGATCGTATCCGAGATCTGACGGTTGTGCACGACTTCTTTGACGATGCGGACCTGCTCCTCATATTTTTTGCCGGAGTTGGAATGATTGGCATCGATGATTGCGGCGGGATTCAGCAGATCACGCTCGTTGTACATATCGGACAGACGCATCAGATCCTCGTAATGATAGTTCTGGACGGTGTTTCCGTGCTTGCTCACGGCACCGCGCAGTACAACGTGGGTGAGCGGATTTCCGGTTGTCTCTACCTCGTAGCCGCGGAACGTGAAATGATGCGGGTGCTGGGCGGCATATACGGAGTTGAGCATCACGGAGAAATCACCGCTGGTAGGGTTCTTCATTCCGGAAGCTACATCAAATCCGCTGACCGTCAGGCGGTGCTGCTGGTCTTCGACAGAACGGGCACCGATTGCTACATAGGAGAGCAGGTCGGATACATATTCCCAGTTCTCGGGATAGAGCATCTCATCGGCAGGTGTCAGCTCACTCTCGCTGATCGCACGCAGATGCATTTTTCGTACGGAGATCAGGCCTGCGATCATATCAGGCGCTTTCTCGGGATCAGGCTGAGAGGCAATTCCCTTGTAGCCTTCTCCGGTTGTACGGGGCTTGTTCGTGTAGATACGGGGAACGAGTAGCAGACGGTCTTTGACCTTTTCCTGCACCTTCGCGAGACGGTTGACATATTCGCAGACCGGATCTTCGCTGTCGGCAGAACAGGGACCGATGATGACCAGAAAACGATCATCCTTTCCTGTGAGGATATCGCTGATCTGCTGATCGCGTTCTTTTTTTATGGCAGCCAGACGATCTGACAGAGGATATTGTGTCTTGATCTCTCCGGGTGAGGGAATCTGGCGTAGATAGGTAAAACTCATTTGTAACATCTCCTTATTTTCTATCTTGTATTGTAACTGTTGTCATTATGTATATTTATACAGTTACCCACTTCTTATGATAATAGCGGAAAACAAAATATCTGTCAATTGCTTGCATGGGTACACCAAAAACGTTATACTTAGTTTACCGGTCGCGCGTTGTTTGACATGCAGCGCATGATGGGCAGAAATGGAGGAATAGAGATGTACTATGGCGCGTTGAAAAAGACAGATATCGCAAACGGACCCGGCGTGCGGGTATCACTGTTTGTGTCAGGCTGTACGCATCATTGTAAGGATTGTTTTAATCCGGAGACCTGGAATTTTACTTATGGAGAGGAATATACGGACGCTGTGACGGCGGAGATCTTAGCCGCGCTGGATCCGGGATACATCAGGGGCATTACAGTGCTTGGCGGTGAACCGTTCGAGCCGGAAAACCAAAGAGAACTATTACCGCTGTACCGTGCGATCCGTGAGCGTTACCCGCAAAAATCGATCTGGGTCTATTCAGGTTACCGGATGGATGACGAATTGCAGCAGGAGAGCCGGGCGCGCACCGATCTCACAGATGAGATCCTTTCGCTCATAGATGTTTTGGTGGATGGTGAATTTGTGGCGGATCAAAAGAATATATCGCTGAAATTCAGAGGCTCGGAAAACCAGAGGATCATCAATGTGCGAGAGTCGCTTGCATGTGGGCAGATCGTTTTGATTCCGGATGATGAGCTTCTGTAAAAGCAGAATTTTGAATTTTAAATTCAAATGTGATAAAAAGATAGATTTTTACCGATAAATGTAGTATATTAAAAATTCATGAAAGAGAATTTTAAAAGAATTTTTCTGATAAAATTTTTAGGTATTTATGAAGGAGAAAAGAGAAAATGGTTAAGGTTGTGAAATTTGGCGGCAGCTCCCTCGCCAGTGCGGAGCAGTTCAAGAAAGTGGGTGCGATCATCCGTGCAGACGAGACGCGCAGATTTGTTGTACCCAGTGCGCCGGGCAAGCGAAATGCGAAGGACACCAAGGTCACAGACATGCTCTACGAGTGCTACGGCATCGCAGAGGAGGGAAAGGAGTTTTCCGGAAAACTCGGCAAGATCAAGGATCGTTATGATTCAATCATCAAGGGACTGGATCTGACATTATCTCTGGATGAGGAATTCCAGACGATCGCAAAGAATTTTAAGGATAAAGCCGGATCAGATTATGCGGCAAGCCGCGGAGAATATTTAAACGGCCGGATCATGGCTGCTTATCTGGGCTATGAATTTATCGACGCAGCAGAGGTGATCCGTTTTGATAACGAGGGCAATTTCCTCGCTGACGTGACCAATGAGATTCTGGCCGCACGTTTAGAACACAGTGAGAGCGCTGTCATTCCGGGATTTTACGGAGCCAAGGAGGATGGAACCGTTCATACCTTCTCCCGTGGAGGATCTGATATCACAGGATCGATCGTAGCACGTGCGGTACACGCATCGATCTATGAGAACTGGACGGATGTGTCAGGATTTTTAGTATCCGATCCCCGGATCATCGACAATCCGGCAGTCATTCATACGATTACTTACAAGGAACTGCGTGAGCTCTCTTACATGGGCGCAGGCGTGCTTCACGAGGATGCCATTTTCCCGGTGAGAAAAGAGGGTATTCCGATCAATATTAAAAATACGAATGCACCGGAGGATCCCGGTACGATGATCGTGGAGAGCACCTGTCATCAGCCTGAGTATACGATCACAGGTATTGCGGGTCTGAGAGATTTTGTGGCAGTCAATGTGGATAAGGATATGATGAATTCCGAAGTCGGTTTCTGCCGAAAGGTATTGCAGGCATTTGAGGATAACGATATTTCTATTGAGCATATGCCTTCCGGTATCGATACAATGACGGTATTTGTCCAGAGACACGATTTTGAAGGCAAGGAGCAGCAGGTATTATCTGCGATCCACAAATATGCGGAGCCGGATACGATCGAGATCGAGGGTGGTCTGGCGCTGGTCGCAGTCGTAGGACGCGGCATGAAATCTACGCGTGGTACAGCAGGCAGAATCTTTTCTGCATTGGCACACGCACAGGTCAATGTCAAGATGATCGATCAGGGATCGAGTGAGTTAAACATTATCATCGGTGTGAGCAATGATGATTTTGAGCGTGCGATCCGTTCGATTTATGACATTTTTGTGGAAACACAGTTGTAGGATAGTTATTGTGGCAGGATGATATAGGCAATAAGCAGGGAGGAACAGACATTATGGATGATGCGTATCGTGTTGATGATCAGACAGAAGAGGTACAGGAAGTACAGGCAGCGGAACCGGTGACGGCAGAGCAGGAGGCACCCTTACCGTCAAAACCGGAGCATAAACGCAGAACAGAAAAATTGCACAAAGCACGTGGCAAAAAGCGGCACAGCATACGTGTGACCCTGATCCTGCTCGTGACGCTTCCGGCGCTTATCACGATGCTGGTGACGGTTCTGTATGCGAGATCATCCATGACGACCGGTATGCAGGATGAGATGATCGATGGTCTGGTGCTCATGGCTGAGTCGATCAAGGGCGGCTACAACGAGACAGCAGGTGATTTTACACTCGGTGATGACGGATGCATCTACAAGGGTGATAAAAATATCATTCCGACACCGGAATCCATGGATATCTATACGGAGAATCTGGATGCCGATGTGACATTATGCTGGGGCAAGACGCGTATGGCTACGACCATTACACAGGAGGACGGCTCCCGCGCGACCGGAACCGATATCTCGGATGATGTATGGAATGTCGTACAGACCGGCGAGACGTATAAGACGAATGATATAGAGATCATGGGTGAGCCGTATTTTGCGGTGTATGTACCGTTAGAGAATGAAGACGGCAGTGTCGTAGGTGTTGTATTTGCGGGACGTCCGTGTGCGGATGTGGCAGTATACATCAATCAGAAAGTAACCGCACTGGTCGTACTGGCTATCATTATCCTGATCCTGTGTAATATCGGTGGATTCATTATCACAAATGTGATCGCAAAGGTATTAAAGAAGGCTACCGATATGCTGAGTGCACTTGCAGAAGGCCAGTTGAACGTGACGGTAGATGAGCGTATCTTAAAGCGTAAGGATGAGATCGGTCAGATGGGTGTTGCGATCGAGACTTTGCTCGATAAGCTCCGGTCGATCGTAGGACAGCTCAAACAGTCTTCGGATACCCTGTATACATCCGGTAATTCCTTGGATGAGATGGCTGGACAGTCATCAGCGGCAGCGGATGAGATCAGCCGTGCCGTGGAGGACATCTCCAAAGGTGCCGTATCACAGGCAGAAGAGATCGAGAGCGCTTCGCAGGAGATCGCTACGATGGGTGAGGTCATCGAGGATATCGTACATAGTGTCGGCAGTCTGACAGATACGTCTACCAGTATGACGGCAGCAGGAAATGCATCCGAGACGACGATCCGCGAGCTGAGCGAGTCGAATGACCGTACCACGGAGGCGATCGCACGGATCGGAGAGCAGATCCGCACGACAAATGCATCGATCGAGAAGATCGGCGCAGCAGCGACACTCATCACATCCATTGCAGATCAGACGAGTCTGTTATCACTCAACGCATCGATCGAGTCTGCGCGTGCAGGCGAGGCAGGCAGAGGCTTTGCAGTCGTAGCGGGTGAGATCCAGAAGCTGGCTGTACAGTCGGATGAGGCTGCGGCAGAGATCCAGCAGATCATTGATACCCTGCTGTCAGAGTCTGAGCAGACACTGGCAGTCATGGAGCAGGCAGAGGGACTGGTGGCAGAACAGCAGCAGAAGCTGGATGCGACCAAGCAGCGTTTCGCAGAGGTAAACAACGGTATCACGGTATCCCGCGAGGGCACGGATGTGATCCGTGGCAATGCAGGTTCGTGTGATCGTGCACGTACCCAGGTCGTAGATGTGATTTCCAACCTGTCAGCGATCTCAGAGCAGAACGCGGCATCCGCACAGGAGACGACAGCTTCTATGGAGGAACTGAATGCGACGATCAATATGCTTGCAGAGGCAGCCGGTAATCTGAAGGTGCTCTCTGAACAGTTGAATGAGGAGATGGATTTCTTCCAGATGTAATTGCATATCGCAGCGAGAAAAGCGAATAGAGAAAAGCACTTCTTGGTAAGATAATAATTATTATTGAGTCAGGAGGTGTTTTTTATGTGTGAAAAAAGTCCGGTTATAAATAAAAAATATGTTATGGAGTATATCAATTATTTGAGGGAGCAGGAGCGGAGTAAGACAACATTGCAGAAATATCAGCATGACTTGCATGCGCTGATAGCATTTTTGAATGGAAATGAATTAACAAAGACAGAACTGATTCACTGGAAAGAGAGCCTGATTAACCAGTATGCACCAGCTTCTGTGAATGCAATGATTGTAGCTGTAAATGGGTATGTAAAGTATATGGGATGGATGGATCTGATTGTGAAGCCTTTGAAGATTCAGAAATCTTTGTTTTTGGAAGAAGAAAAGGAACTTACCCGTGAGGAATATATTCGTTTGGTGAAGGCTGCGAAGAGAAAAGAGAATGAAAGACTGGCTCTGGTGATGCAAACGATCTGTGCAACGGGTATCCGGGTATCGGAACTGAAATTTATTACAGTAGAAGCTGTGCAAAGTGGAAGGACTGAGATTTCTAATAAGGGGAAGCTGAGGATCGTGTTTCTGCCGGAGGGACTGCGGAAACTGCTGAGAAAATATATTCAAAATCAAAAAAAGACTGCCGGAGCGGTGTTTACGACAAGAACGGGGAGACCCCTGGATCGGAGCAATATCTGGCGGGATATGAAAAAATTGTGTGAGAGTGCGGGAGTTTCAGAAAAGAAAGTGTTTCCACATAATCTGCGTCATCTGTTTGCGAGGACATTTTATTCGGTTGAAAAAGATCTGTCCAGACTGGCGGATATTCTGGGGCATACGAATTTGGGCACTACCCGGATTTATACAGCAGAAAGTGGGGTGATTCATGCACGGCAGATAGAGAAACTGAAGTTGATTGTCACATAATATAGGTTCTGTTGTAGTATGAAAGTACCGTACATATTTCAGCGTATTTATACATTCAATTATATGGAAAAAGCTCTTAATTTTCAAGGAATTCTTGGTAATTATTAACGTAGAGTAATATCATTTTGGCGAGTTTCATATTTCGATGCTATGCTCGTCAAATTATAATGTCTATTTTTTTGATATTCCGTACAATAATTCAAAAGGATTACAACAGAACCTATATTATGTGGTAGTTGTAGAAAATTCATAAGAAAAAAGGAGCAGATTAATGAAAAAGAAGAGAATTGTAGGAATATTGTTGGCTGTTGCCTGTGTTACATCATTGTTAACCGGATGTGGTGGCAGTTCCGGCACAAACAGCACTTCCAGTGCAGGAAATAGTCATGAAGCAATTAGTATTTGTAATCCATTTCGTGATGTAAATGCTTTTATTGACGTTGTTCACAAATATTATCCGGAGATTAACTTTGAGGTTATTCCTTATGCAGGGAATAATGCTACAGCTTATATGCAGGGGCAGCTGCGCTCTGGCGAGATGCCTGACATCTATACGACTTCTGTTTACACACCGGGACAGTTTGATTCGGCAGATAAGTTACTTGATTTGTCTCAATATTCCTTTACAGATAATTATGTTCCGGCTCGTTTGAGAGAAGCTGCATCGGAAGATGGCTCAATTTATATGTTGCCAAACTATTTCAATGCAATTGGAATTACTTATAACAAAAAAATTTTACAGGAGAATGGATGGGAACTGCCAGCTTCTTTAAAAGAGATGGAAGAACTGGCGATAAAAGTAAAGGAGGCAGGCTATACATTTTGCCTTAATCAGCTTCAGTATCCGGGCTATGGTTTTCAGTATATGTGTAATATTCTGGATACCGGTTATTTTAATACACTGGAGGGACGTGAGTGGCAGAATAAGTTCCTGAATGGTGAAGCTACGATTGCCGGAACGCCTGAAATGGAAGAGAATATGCAGATGCTTCAGCGCTGGCGTGATCTCGGACTATTAAATAACGAAAAGTCTTTTGACAGTGATGCGGATGTTGCTGCTGAAATGGCAAAGGGAAACACACTGTTTATGCTGGGCAGTATTAATGATTTCACCAATTACGGTGCTGATTCCGGAGATTTTGGTCTGATGCCGTATCTCTCGGAAGATGGTGATCAGAATATATTTATGATAAGCACGATACGTTTTACTGGGTTGAATAAAGCATTGGCAGCGCCGGATAACAAACAGAAACTGGAAGATGCACTTCATGTGATGGAAGTTTTATCCACAGCGGAAGGTATGGAAGCGCTGAATAATGCTGTGGCGGCCTCAGCCCTAGCACCGCTAAAGGATGCCTCAGTGGTGGAGAACTCTTATTATACGCAGGATATTTTGGATCAGATTAATGCTGGTTATACGGCACCTTTCGTATATGCCGGATGGGAAAATACGCTTGTTGCAGATGGGGAAGCAATGATCAAGTTTATTCGTGGTGAAACTGATTTGGACCAACTGATTTCTGCAGTAGATGATAATCAGAAACTGATTATGGACAATTCCTCACAGCTTGTTACAACTGTAACAGAGACAATTTCTACTGAGGATTGTGCCCGTCTGGTAGGGAATGTTTTTGCGAAATCCAGTCATGCTGATCTGGCATTGATTTCTATGGATAAATGGTTTTCAGATAATCATGGGGATGGAAACAAGGATGGAGTTGCCGGACAGCTGTTTGCATTGCCGGCAACCGAGCAGGAAATAACATCTATTTTGCCAACCGGTTGGAATGGAAATATTGAGACTTATACCCTGAGTGGAAAACGTATTAAAGAATTGGCTGATAAAGGCTATGATTATAATGACGAGGGGAGATATTATCCGTACCAGCTGGTCACAAAGGATGGTTTTACGATTAAAGATGATGTTAACTATACAGTGGTAATATGCGGTGCTACCGATGCCGTGAGAAAAGAAGGAAATGTGAAGGATACCGGTATTCTCGGCCTGACAGCAATGAAGGAATATCTCGGACAGTTTGACGCGTTTTCCGAAAAAGACATCAAATGGGAGTAAAAAGGATGGAAACTGAGAACCACAGGAGAGACACAATACCCAACGCAGGCAGACAAACGGTGATGCTTTTTATGATGTTGGTGTTTTTGGTTGTTGTGGGTGTATCGATTTTTTTGAAATTTTATAATAATTACAATGATGAGATCCTGTATGCAGAACGTCTGAATCAGATGCAAGAAGTGACGGAGCAGTTGTTTGCTGGTTTGGAAGACGTTGTAGAGGTGCAGTGGGTCAATGCCCGGTATCAATGTAATTATTTGAGGGAAAATCTTCCGACTACAGTAACTGAGTTGCTGGAAGTAATGAAGCAGCAATCTTTCATGGCAGAAATGGACAGGAAACAATCAAAACTCATTGCTGTTGATTCGCAGGGACGATACTATTATCCGGATGGAAAACAAGGACTGATGGTTGATATGAGCTATTTGGATGGCAGACCGGAACAGATCAGTTGTGTGCTAAATCCTATGACTGGCTCTAAGCCTGAAATGTTATTTTTATATCAGATGGATGAACCAATCATTTTACAGGATAATGAACAAACCGTGCAGCTTATTTACTATGGCATTGCTGAGGATATGGAACAGCTAAATCCTTATTTTGAATGTAAGGCTTACAATAGTAGTAACAGTACTTATGTAACCGATACGAAAGGTTTGAAATTGTTCACGGGTAACAAGGATAAGGATTTGTTGAAAGGATTTAATGTTTTTTCAGAGCTGCGAAATATGCAGTATCTGCATGATTTAACATTTGACGATACGTTGGAAACTATGCAGAAAACGGGATTAGCTTATTCGAATGTTATTCTGGATGGCGATGAATATTACTATGCGCTGTATCAGATGGAAAATGCCGAATGGACTTTACTGTTTCTTGTACCATCCGGTTGTGTTGCTGTGAATACAGTTCAGATGGTAAATACGACAACGATGATGTTTATGATTTTTGCAGCGTTTATGTCTATTGTTTGTGCAGTAATGATTTATATAGTCCTTCGCATCCAGCAACAGAAGGCTTTGCGTGTTGCTAATGATGCGAATGCAGTATTGGAAGCCAATAACAGAAAACTGGAACAGGCACAGGCAAAAACTGCAGAAGCTCTGCAGGTAGCCGAAGCTGCAAGCAAAGCGAAAACAGAATTCCTCTCTAATATGAGCCATGATATTCGGACTCCAATGAACGCTATTGTGGGTATTACCAGACTGATGGCACATGACAAAAATGATCCGGCCAAAATTGATACCTACATAGAGAAAGTACAACAATCAAGCCAACATCTGTTGAGTCTGATCAATGATGTTTTGGATATGAGTAAAATAGAGTCTGATGGAGTTGTCCTGAATAAGGAACCCATAGGTCTCTCCGAGCAAATCTGGCAGATAGAAAGTATTATGCGACCGCAGATCGAGGAACGCAGGCAGAGATTTGTAGTTAGTACGCACAATATTACGCATGAACATTTGATTGGAGATACGGTGCGTCTGCGACAGATATTTATCAATTTGCTATCAAATGCAATCAAGTATACACCATGTGGTGGTAGCATACGCCTGGATTTGGAGGAATTGACATGCGATATAGCAGATCATACGAAACTCCGTATTTCTGTAACGGACAGTGGCTGTGGCATGTCTCCGGAGTTTGTGGAGCATATTTTTGAACCGTTTACCCGTGCAGAAAATTCTACTACCAATAGAGTACAGGGTACAGGTCTTGGAATGGCAATTACAAAGAACATCGTTGACCTGGCAGAGGGTACGATTTCTGTACAGAGTGAAGTAAACAAAGGAAGCTGTTTTATTGTAGAATTGCCGTTCCTGATTGACCATGACGCAAAAGTAGAGCTTTCTATTCATAGTATGCTGTTGATTGCAGATGAGAATATACTCATTGACAATGTAAAAGCAGCGACGAGAGAAACCAATATTGAATTGCGGGTAGCAAAGTCTGAGGAAGAGGCTGACAATCTGCTTCAGCAGAATACAGCAGATGTTGTTTTATTGGGTAGTCATTTGTATGGTGATGCACTTGCAGATGATGTTGACCGAATTCGGAAAGAAGCTGGGAAAACATTGGTTTTCTTTTGCTGTAATTATGAAGATCAAGAGCAGTTTATGGATATAAGGGAAAATAATGGAATAGACGGAGTACTTGTTCGGCCATTCTTTCTTTCCGATCTGGCACTTGCTGTTGACCATATTTGTAATGAAGAATTGACAGACGAATCGGAAAGCATCTCTGCGTTGAATGGCAGACGTTTCCTCTGTGCTGAAGATAATGAGTTAAATGCAGAAATTCTGGAAGCACTTCTGGATATGAATGGAGCAAGCTGCGTGATTTATCCGGATGGACAGAAGATTGTGGAGGCATTTGCTTCCGTAAATCCGGGGGATTTTGATGCAATTCTAATGGATGTGCAGATGCCTGAAATGAATGGTCTGGAAGCTACTAGAGCGATACGAGACAGTGAAAATCCGCTTGGAAGAAGAATACCAATTATTGCTATGACAGCAAATGCTTTTTCAGATGATGTGCAGCATTGTATGGAAGCTGGTATGGATGCTCATATTTCCAAACCCCTAGATATAGATATACTTGAAAATACTTTACGTGGATTTTTCACTGGTGAGCAGAGTAAGCTGATAAGATAAAAATACATAAAATGATAAAATCCAGAGTGATGTTAAAGTGATGATAAAACGGAAGGTAGAGCGTATAGAGAAATCTATGCGTTCTATTTTTTCGCCTTTTTTAGAAAAAGTATTCGGTAGAAAATAGGTTGACAAATACTGTATTACGTGATATAAGTGTATTAGCACAACTAATACAGACAGTACACGCATAAAGTTGTAGGATTGTGCCGCGTAAGAAGGAAGAGCAAAATAATTGGAAAGGAGGAGCGCGAATGATACAACTGAACTATCGTGACGCCAAACCGATCTATGAGCAGATCAAGGACGGTCTGCGCAGGCTGGTGATCACAGGTGCGATCGCTAAAGACGAGAAACTGCCCAGTGTGCGTGAACTGGCGAGCGAGCTGGCGATCAATCCGAACACGATCCAGCGGGCATACCGTGAGCTGGAGAGCGAAGGTTACATCTATACCGTATCCGGCAAAGGGAGTTTTGCGGCGGAGCAGGCCGATGTGACCGGAAGGAGGAACGAGACGTTGTTGAAGGAGTTTGATGAAATCGTAAGAGAATTGTTGTATCTGTCAGAGGACAAGGAAGCTCTGATCAGACGAATTGAAGAGATAGCAGGAGGAGGGGAAGAGCAATGATACGGATCACAGATGTTGTAAAAGATTTCGATGGATTCCGTGCGCTGAACCATCTGAAAATGCATGTACCAAAGGGCGCGATCTACGGTCTGGTCGGACCGAACGGAGCAGGAAAGTCCACGATCATCCGCCATATTACCGGTGTGTACCGTCAGGATTTGGGTGAGATTCTGATCGATGGGGAAAGGGTCTATGAGAATCCGAAGGTAAAAGCAAAATTTGCCTATATACCGGATGATATCTTTTATTTTTTACAGGCAAATACACTCGATATGATGAAATATTATCAGGGCATCTACCCGAAGTTTGATGTGGACCTGTTTCATGCGCTGGCCGATTGTTTCCCGGCTGTGAATGTGCGGCGCAATATCCGCAGTCTCTCAAAGGGTATGCAAAAACAGGTCGCTTTCTGGCTGTCGATCTGCTGCCGACCGGAATTGTTGATTCTGGATGAGCCAGTAGACGGACTCGATCCCGTGATGCGTCGGCAGATCTGGAGCATCATCATGGGCGATGTCGCAGAACACGGAACGACCGTTCTCGTGTCCTCACATAACCTGCGTGAACTGGAGGATGTGTGTGACCATGTCGGTATCATGAACGAGGGCAAGATCCTGATCGAGCGCTCCCTGTCAGATCTGCAGGGCAGTGTCACAAAAGTGCAGGTGGCATTTGAAGGCGATATGCCGCAGTTGCCGGAGCAGATACAGGTGCTGCATCAGGCAGCGGCTGGACGCGTGCACACGCTGATTGTTAAGAGCGAGCAGCAGGAGGCGCAGAGGGCAATCGCGGCGATGGACCCGATTTTATTGGATGTGCTGCCGCTGACTTTGGAAGAAATCTTTATTTATGAGCTGGGAGGTGTGGATTATGCAGTCAAAGATTTCCTTTTTTAATCCGACGATATGTAAAAAGAACCTGTCGCGCTTCTGGCCGTTTGCACTGGTGTATCTGATCTACCTGCTCATTGTTCATCCGCTGGTGATCTATACGGAATTTAACCAGCTCCTATATGCCGGCTCAGGTCTGTTTGCGCAGTCAGTTGTGATGAATCATTTTTCGGGGATTGAACCGATCAGTATCTTTAGCGCGGCGATCGTCATCGCGATCGCAGTATTTGGCTATCTGTACCAGAGCCGCAGTGCGAATATGATCCATTCCTTTCCGGTGACACGGACACAGTTGTTTGTCACCAATTATGTATCCGGTCTGGCTCTGATGGTCGTACCGCAGCTTCTCGGGGCGCTGTTTACAAATCTTGTCATACTCGGCAAGGCGGGCGGCACGATCTGGATTGTCTGGAGCTGGTTTGGCATCACAGTCGGTGAGACGATCTTTTTCTACAGCTTTGCATGCCTGATGGTGATGTTTACCGGACAGGTGCTGACGGCTGGACTGTTCTATATGATCTGGAACTTTTTGTACATTGTAGCAGTTGTATTGATCGACAGTATGGGCGGACTGTTTTTATACGGTATATCGGGCAATCTGATCGTGACGCGTGCACATCCGCTGTTTCCGCTGGCATACATGATGCGGTATGTTGGATTTGACGTGAAAGATCAGGCATGTCATATACAGGGAGTACCGGCAGTGATCGCGTACATGGCGGTCGGCGTGCTCTGTGCGGTGCTGGCATGGTGGATCTATCAGCACAGACGGATTGAGTGTGCAGGAGATTTTCTCTCGATGAGATGGACAGCTCCGGTCTTCCGCTGGGGCGTGGTGCTCGTCGGCGCTACCGGCTGTGCGCTGTTCGCGACTGATATTATCAACAGCTACGGAAGCTGGAATGGTAGGATCGCACGGTTTGTGATTGGGCTGGTGATCTTTAGCGTGATATTGTTTTTTGCCTCAGAGATGTTTATCGAGAAGAGCTTCCGCGTATTCCACAAAAAGTTGATCGTGGAATGCATCTCCTGTGTGGCTGTCCTTCTGGTCGGGGTGGCGATGCTGAACTTTGATGTGTTCGGCGTAGAGCGCTATGTGCCGCAGACAGATGAGGTAGCGATGGCATATGTGGGCTGGAATAATATGGAGGTCGATGTGGAAGATGCTGCGCAGATCGAGCAGGTGCAGGCACTGCATCAGTTGATCATCGACCATATGGGTGAGCAGAAACAATATACCGATGGCAGAGGTTCTATGATGGCCCTGGATACGGATGTTTATTATCAATATGTGACGCTCACCTATACACTGAAAAGCGGCAAGTGGGTCGAGCGCAATTATACCATCGTCATACAGGATCAGGACTACCGTGATCGGTTGAACGATCAGATACGTGTATTATCTGCGGATACAGAGGGTATCGTGAGTGGTATCCTAGGACTGAATCACGAGGATCTGGGCTGGAAGATCAACTACGCGGGAGTGGAATTCCCAACCATAGATAATGATACGGTGTCCTATGACGGATCGACAGATATCGGTTCAGAAGAAACGCGTCAGAAGCTGTTTGATGCATGGCTTGCGGATGCGCAGGCAGGCGCGTTTGATATCGATGGATGGACCAACGGCACGATGGTGAACTTCCGTTTCGAGACGAATGCACCCAAGTCGCAGGTACGTTATCCGAAAGGCAGTTCGTTGAATTATAAGCTGAGCACCTATGATGGTGAGAACGGTGCGACGACGACCTATCTGGATGTCAATGTCAATGAACGGTGTACGCATCTCCTGCAGGTGTTAAAGGACATTGGAGCGATCGATGATACCGAAGAAGTGAATGTATCAGTTGAATAAACGTGCTTAGATATGGTAAAATAACCTCAATGTGGGAATTTCCGCATTGGGGTTATTTTTTACGTTAATAAAGGAACAGAAACAGAATGAATAAACAGACACACACGATCGCACAGGTGGCGCCGGGCAGTATTGCCGAGGAACTGGAACTCGCGCCGGGAGATGTGATCTTAGCGATCAATGACCAGCCGTTAGAGGATATCTTCGATTACCATTATCTGGTCGAGGACGAATATCTGGTCATGCTCATAGAGAAACCGGACGGAGAACAGTGGGAACTGGAGATCGAGAAGGATATAGACGAGGATCTCGGCATCACGTTTGAGAACGGATTGATGGACGATTATCGGTCATGCTCGAATAAATGCATTTTCTGCTTTATCGATCAGATGCCGCCCGGCATGAGAGATACGTTGTATTTTAAGGATGATGATTCGAGATTGTCTTTTTTACAGGGCAATTACGTGACACTCACCAATATGAAGCAAAAGGACATCGACCGTATTATCCGCTACCGGCTCGATCCGATCAATATATCCGTGCAGACGACGAATCCCGATCTGCGCTGCATGATGTTACACAACCGTTTTGCAGGAGATGCGTTAAAAAAGATCGATACCTTGTATGAGGCAGGCATCCGCATGAACGGACAGATCGTATTATGCAAAGACGTCAACGACGGCGCAGAGCTCGACCGCAGTATCCGCGATCTGATGAAATATCAGCCGTATATGGAGAGCGTATCGGTCGTTCCGGTCGGATTGTCAAAATACCGTGAGGGGCTGTATCCGCTCGAACCGTTTACAAAGGAGGATGCGTGCGCGGTGCTCGATCTCATTCACGGCTGGCAGGCAAAAAGTATGCAGGAGCATGGCACACATTTTATCCATGCGAGTGATGAGTGGTATCTGCTCGCGGAGCGCCCGCTGCCGCCGGAGGATAATTATGACGGCTACATCCAGCTGGAAAACGGTGTCGGCATGCTGCGGCTGCTGCAGGAGGAGTTCGCGGAGGCACTTGCAGAGGCTGCGGGCGATGCGGGATTGGAAAAGACAGTATCGATCGCGACCGGTCGTCTGGCCGCACCACAGATCGAACATCTGGTGGCAGGTCTGGCGGAAAAATACCCGAAGGTAACGGTACATGTCTATGCGATCCGCAATGACTTTTTCGGAGAGCGCATCACGGTATCGGGTCTTTTGACCGGACAGGATCTCGAGAAACAGCTGTCAGTCGTGCCGCTCGGTGAGAAGCTGCTGCTGCCGTGCAATGTCGTGCGCAGCGAGGAACAGGATTTTCTGGACGATATGACCGTGGCAGAACTGGAAAAAACTTTACAAGTACCGATAGATATTGTAAAATCAAGCGGAGCAGATTTGCTATACGCAATAATAGGAGATACAGAACATGAGTAAACCGATCGTGGCGGTGGTAGGCCGTCCCAATGTAGGAAAGTCAACACTGTTTAATGCGCTGGCTGGTTCGCGGATATCGATCGTGCAGGACACACCGGGTGTGACCAGAGATCGTATCTATGCGGATGTGAACTGGCTGAATTATAATTTTACGATGATCGATACCGGCGGTATCGAGCCTGACAGCGGAGATGTGATCCTCTCACAGATGCGTGAGCAGGCACAGATCGCGATCGATACGGCTGACGTGATCATCTTTTTAGTCGATGTAAGACAGGGAATGCAGGATGCGGATTCGAAGGTCGCAGATATGCTGCGCCGCTCGCACAAGCCGGTCATCCTGGCAGTCAATAAAGTAGATAATTTTGAGAAGATGTCCATGGATGTCTATGAATTTTATAATCTCGGAATGGGTGAGCCGTATCCGATCTCGGCAGCATCCATGCTCGGACTCGGAGAACTGCTCGATGAGGTAGTCAAACATTTTCCGGACCGCAGCGGTATGGACGAGGAGGACGATCGTCCGAAGATCGCCGTCGTCGGCAAGCCGAATGTCGGAAAATCCTCACTGGTCAATCGCCTGACCGGGGATAACCGTGTGATCGTATCGGATGTCGCAGGAACGACGAGGGATGCGATCGATACACCGGTAAAATATCACGGAAAAGAATATGTATTTATCGATACGGCGGGACTGCGCCGCAAGAACAAGATCAAGGAAGAGATCGAGCGCTACAGTATCATCCGTGCAGTGACGGCGGTAGAGCGTGCGGATGTGGTACTGCTCATGATCGACGGCACGGAAGGTGTGACTGAGCAGGATGCCAAGATCGCCGGTATCGCACATGAGCGTGGAAAAGGTATCATCATCGTAGTCAATAAATGGGATGCCGTGGAGAAGGATGACAAGACGATCTATCGTCAGACCGAGAAGATCCGCCAGATCCTTAGCTTTTTATCTTATGCGGAGATCATGTTTATCTCGGCGAAGACCGGACAGCGCGTGCAGAACGTGTATGAGATGATCGATATGGTCATCGAGAACAATTCGATGCGTATCGCGACCGGCGTGCTCAATGAGATCGTGGCAGAGGCAGTCGCGATGCAGCAGCCGCCGACCGATAAGGGCAAACGGTTAAAGATCTACTATGTGACACAGGTATCCGTGAAGCCACCGACATTTGTGATCTTTGTCAACGACAAAGAACTGGCGCATTTTTCATATGTCAGATATCTGGAAAACCGTATCCGGGATGCGTTCGGATTCCGTGGTACGTCCTTAAAATTCATCGTCCGTGAGCGGAAGGAGGAGTAGTCTGCTATGTTACCTCGTTTGATATCGTTACTGATCGGATATGCCTGTGGGCATTTCCTTACCGGATTTTTTTACGGCAAGACACAGCATGTCGACCTGCGCAAAGTCGGCAGCGGGAATGTCGGCACGACCAATACCTATCGCAATCTCGGCTACAAGGCGGGAATACTGACACTGTTCGGAGATGTGTTCAAGGTGGTATTATCCGTACTGATCGTGTGGGCGATCTATCATAACGATGCATCATTGAGCATCAAGGTGCTCGAATATTATGCGGCACTCGGTACGATCCTCGGACATAACTTCCCGATCTTTATGAAGTTTCACGGCGGCAAGGGAATCGCCTGCACCGGAGGACTGATGGTAGCGGTCTGCCCGATCTGTGTGCCGGTCTGTCTGGCACTGTTTGTAGTGACCGTGGCGATCACGAAGTACGTTTCGCTCGGATCCATTTTCGTATGCATCAGCTTTTTTATCCAGGTGATCGTATACGGACAGATGGGGCTGCTCGGCGTGAGCGGCGCGGATCTGACCGAGGTGTACATACTGGCTGCGATCGTGATGGTGCTGGGTATCGTGAGACACCGGGCGAATATCGGACGCCTTTTAAACGGAACCGAGAGCAAATTTTCTTTAAAACCGAAGAAGCAGGCATAGACATAGGATCGGGTGCCTGAAGGAAGGATCAGACAATGAGACAGGAAACAATAAAGATCGTATATCATACGGACAAGATCGATAAACTCACCTATATTGATGGCAAGTCCGACTGGATCGACCTGCGTGCGGCAGAGGATGTAGAGTTCCATGCGGGCGAGTTCAAGCTGGTCAATCTGGGTGTGTCCATGCAGTTACCGGAAGGGTATGAGGCACATGTCGTGCCGCGCAGCTCGACATTTAAAAATTACGGACTGCTGCAGACCAATTCCTGCGGGATCATCGATCAGACATACTGCGGACAGAACGATATCTGGCGCTGGCCGGCGTATGCGACCCGGGATGTGGTCGTACATGCCAATGACAGGATCTGTCAGTTCCGTATCGTGGAGAACCAGCCGCAGATCCATTTTGACGAGGTGGAGCAGCTCACGGGAGCCGACCGCGGAGGATTCGGTTCTACCGGAAAAAATTAATACAGACAGTCGGGAGGAAGAGATATGCTGATCGTATATCCTGATTATTACAAGCAGTTTACCTGCCTGGCGGGAGACTGCGAGGATACCTGCTGTGCGGGCTGGGAGATCGTGATCGATCCGGGATCGCTGCATAGTTACCGACAGTCAGATGTGTTACACAAACGTCTCCTGCGCGACATCAACTGGCGCAAGGGGACGTTTCGTCAGTGTGCGGACGGCAGATGTGCATTTTTGCGGGAAGACGGACTGTGTGATCTGTACCGCAGACTCGGACCGGATGCATTGTGCCGGACATGCCGCAGTTATCCGCGTCATACCGAAGAATTTGAGAATGTCCGAGAGATCACCTTGTCTGTTTCCTGCCCGGAGGTCGCACGGATCCTGATGAACCGCACGGAACCGGTACATTTTCTGGAGACGGAAGATGGACGGGAAGAGCGGTATGAGGAATTTGATTATTTTCTGTATGAATGCCTGTGTGATGCACGCACAGTGATGCTGCAGATCCTGCAGGACCGCAGTCTGGATATCGATGTGCGGCTGCTGCTCGTGCTCGGCATCGCGCATGACGTCGAACGCAGATACCGGAACGGCCGGCTCGGAGAGACCGCAGATGTGCTGCGGCGTGCGCAGTCTCCTGCCATGATACAAAAGGCCGGACGGCACATAAGAAAACGACTGTCCGATCAGAAACGTAATTATGCGATCGCAAAACGTGGGTTTTACCGGATGTGTGATCTGGAGCGCCTGCGGGATGACTGGGATCAGCTGCTGATCGAGACACAGATGCTGCTCTATGTGCAGGGTGCATCCGGGTATGCACAGGTGCATCGGGAATTCCGGGAGTGGTGTGCGCGGTGGTATCCACAGCTTACGGTCCAGCTGGAACAGCTTGCAGTCTATTTTATCAGCACCTATTTTGTGGGTGCGGTCTATGACGGCAGGATCTATGCAAAGGCGGATACGGCAGTCGCATATGTGGCGCTGTTATATGATCTGTTCATGGCCAGATGGCTCAAAAATGAACGGGATCTGAATACGGAGGATGTGATCGAACTGGTCTACCGTTTTTCACGGGAGATCGAACATTCCGATCCGAATCTGGAGAAAATGGAAAAATATACTTGGTGGAGGTTGATAGATAAATGAAGATCAGAAGAGCAAAAAAATCAGACATGGACGGTATCAACCGTCTGTTGTATCAGGTAGCAGGCGTGCATCATAACGGACGCCCGGATCTGTTCAAGGGAAATGCCAAAAAGTACAGTGATGATGAACTGCTTACGATCATCCAGGATGATGAGCGGCCGATCTTTGTCGGTGTGGATGACAAGGATAAGGTGATGGGATATGCATTCTGCATGTTCCAGCAGCACAAGAATGATCATGTCCTGACACCGATCCGCACGCTCTATATCGACGACTTGTGTGTGGATGAGAATATCCGCGGCCAGCATGTCGGCAGTGGAATCTATAATTACGTGCTCGATTTTGCGAGAGACAGCGGCTGCTACAATGTGACGCTGAATGTGTGGGAATGTAATCCGTCTGCACGTAAATTCTATGATGCGATGGGGCTCAAGCCGTACAAGACCGGTATGGAGAAATTATTGTAAAATACAATCGGAGAACAATACGATGAAGCTGAGTGAATTAAAAGAAGGAAAGAGCGCACAGATCATAAATATCGATGGCAAAGGAGCACTGCGCCATCATCTGCTCGATATGGGACTGACGCCACGGACGATCGTGACATTGCGCAAGGTCGCACCGATGGGAGATCCGATCGAGATCGAGCTGCGTGGCTATGAACTGACACTGCGTCTGTCGGAGGCGGATAACATTGAGGTCGAGCCGGTGCAGTCGCAGAAGCATACACCGACACCGGATGCGAAAAAGCGCCGGGTCGTATCAGAGCATCCCGGTATGGGAGAACTGGGTGATGCAGAGGACTGGAAACAGCACAAACTCGGAGATGCGATCCCCAAGGATCAGCCGATCCGGTTTGCGCTGGCGGGTAACCAGAACTGCGGCAAGACAACGCTATTCAACCAGCTCACCGGTGCCAATCAGCATGTCGGTAACTTTCCGGGAGTCACGGTCGACCGCAAGGACGGAACGATCCGCAATCATCCGGAAGCTACGGTGACGGATCTGCCCGGTATCTACTCGCTCTCGCCGTATTCGAGTGAGGAGATCGTCACGCGTGATTTTCTGCTGCGCAACAAGCCGGACGGCATCATCAATATCGTGGATGCGACCAACATCGAGCGTAATCTGTGTCTGACGATGCAGCTCATGGAGCTGGGCATTCCGATGGTGCTTGCACTCAATATGATGGATGAGGTGCGTGATAACGGCGGTACGATCTATATCAATGAATTAGAGAAGATCCTCGGAATCCCGGTCGTGCCGATCAGCGCGGCGAAGAATGAAGGTATCGAGGAGCTGATCAGCCATGCGATCCACGTAGCGCGCTACAGGGAAGCACCGGGACGTATCGATTTCTGTCCGGTCGGCGGCGATAAGGGAGACGAGACCGGTGCTGTGCACCGCTGTATCCATGCGACTGCACATCTGCTGGAGCCGTTTGCCAGGGAAGCGGGGCTTCCGGTGCGTTTTACGGCGACCAAGATGGTAGAGGGAGACCACCTCGTGCTGGAGGCATTGAAGCTGCCTGAAGAAGAACAGCAGGCACTGGAGACGATCATCTCCAATATGGAAAAAGAGGGTGGTGTCGAGCGGGAGGCAGCACTGGCCAATATGCGATTCGATTTTATCGAAAAGCTGTGTGCACAGACCGTCGTCCGGCCGCATGAGAGCAAAGAGCACAAGCGGAGCGTGAAGATTGACCGGATCCTGACCGGAAAATATACGGCGATCCCGTGTTTTATCGGTATCATGGCACTCGTATTTGCGATGACCTTCGGACTGATCGGCGCGTGGCTGTCGGATCTGATGACGATCGCTGTGGATGCGCTGATCGCGCTCATTGACCGGGGCCTGACACTGTGGCAGGTCAATCCGGTCGTACATAGTCTCGTGGTAGACGGTATCTGTCAGGGTGTCGGCAGTGTCATCAGCTTTTTGCCTACGATCGTGACGCTGTTTTTCTTCCTGTCGATATTGGAAGATACCGGTTACATGGCCCGCGTGGCATTTGTCATGGATAAATTACTGCGTAAGATCGGCCTGTCCGGCCGCAGTTTCGTCCCGATGCTGATCGGATTCGGATGTTCGGTTCCTGCGATCATGGCAACACGTACGCTGTCGAGTGAGAGAGACCGCAAGATGACGATCCTGCTCACACCGTTTATGAGCTGCAGTGCCAAGCTGCCGATCTATGCGCTGTTTACGACTGCATTTTTCCCGCGCATGTGGCGGCCGGTGGTGATGATCGGATTGTATTTTACCGGAATGCTGTGCGGCATCCTCTATGCACTGTTTCTGAGCAGGACGAAGTTTACCGGAGAGCCGGTACCGTTTGTCATGGAATTGCCGAACTATCGTCTGCCCGCAGCCCGCAGCGTCGGACAGCTCATCTGGGAGAAAGCCAAGGATTTTATCCAGAAAGCATTTACGATCATCTTCCTGGCGACGATCATCATCTGGTTTTTACAGACCTTTGATTTCCGTCTGAATGTAGCAGCCTCTGCGGATGAGAGTCTGCTGGCCCTGCTGGGAGGACTCATTGCACCGGTATTTAAGCCGTTAGGATTCGGAGACTGGCGGATCGCGACTGCACTGCTGACCGGATTTACGGCAAAGGAGAGCGTCGTATCGACGTTGACGGTACTCTTAGGCGGCGATGTCTCACAGCTGCCGAGCCTGTTTACGACATTCGAAGCGGTTGTATTTCTGGTATTTACGCTGCTGTATACGCCCTGTGTCGCAGCGATCGCGACGGTCAAGCGTGAGATGGGCGGCAGAGGAGCCGCGGTCATTACCGTATGCATGCAGTGTCTGATCGCATGGATCGTGGCATTTGCCGTGCGCATGGTCGGATTGGCGCTCGGATTCGTATAAAAAATGATAAAATAGGATGATTTTCACAGAATAATCGTACAATATTCACCATCTTGCATTTTTTGCAAAAACCCTTTGACAAGTGGCGGTAAGTATTGTACGATTATTTCAACAGAAAAACCGAAACGTTTCGGTTTTGAAAAACAGAACAGAGAAACTAAGAGAAACTATTAGAAAAATCATTCATGAGGAGGAAAAACAGATGCCTTTAGTTACTTCAAAACAGATGTTACTGGATGCTCAGAAGGGCGGATATGCGATCGGCGCATTCAATGCCGAAAATATGGAGATGGTGAAAGCGATCATTAAGGCTGCCGAGGAATTAAAGGCACCGGTCATGATCCAGACGACACCTTCTACTGTAAAGTATGCGAGCCTGCAGATGTTCGTCGGCATGGTAGCAGCAGAGGCGAGAGATGCCAAGGTTCCGGTATGTCTGCATCTCGATCACGGCAGCAGCTTTGAGCTGGCTGTACAGGCAGTAAAGGAAGGATACACATCAGTCATGATCGACGGATCCAAACTTCCGTTTGAGGAGAATATCGATGTGAGCGCGAGAGTCGTATCAGTCGCACATCCGAACAACATTCCGGTAGAGGCTGAGCTCGGAAAGGTCGGCGGCAAGGAAGACGATCTCGAGGCAGTTGCAGATACGAATACTGATCCGATGGAAGCAAAGGAGTTTGTCGAGAAGACAGGCATCGATTCACTGGCAGTAGCGATCGGAACCGCTCATGGATTCTATGTAGGTACACCGGTACTCGATAAGGAGCGTCTCTCAGAGATCCGCAAGGTCGTAGACATTCCACTCGTACTGCACGGAGCCAGCGGATTATCCGATGAGGATGTCATGGACTGTGTAAAGCGCGGTATCTGCAAGGTAAACTTTGCAACAGAGCTGCGTGTCGCATATACAGATGCAGGAAAGGCACTGTTAAAAGAAAAGCCCGAGACCTTTGATCCGAAGAAGCTCGGAGAGGTAGGAATGGCAGCAGTGACCGAACTGGTAAAGAGCCGTATGAAAGTATGTGGCTGTGACGGCAAGGCCATCTAATGGCTGCGACGATCAAGGACATTGCGAGCCGGACCGGACTTGGACTGGCGACGATCTCATCCTATCTGAATGGGGGAAATGTCCGGGAGAAAAATCGTGAGAAGATCGAACAGGCGATACAGGAATTGAACTTTGAGGTCAATGAAGTCGCCAGAGGATTGAAGACGAACCGCACACATACGATCGGCGTCGTGATCCCGGAGCTGAACAATATATTCTGCACGGAGATCATCACCGCAATGGAAGATATCCTTCGCAAAAAAGGATATGCCACGATCGTATGCGATTGCAGAACAGATAAAAAGTTAGAGCGCGAGGCGGTAGATTTTCTCTACCGCAAGCGCGTGGACGGCATCATCAATATGCCGGTGGATTCGACCGGAAAGCACTTGCGTCAGTTCGCATCTGCCAAAAAGCCGATCATCATCATCGACCGTAAATTACCGCAATTGTCCTGTGACAGCATTCTGGTGGATAACCGGGATGCGGCGAGACAGGCAGTGGATATCCTGATACAGAGCGGGCACCGCAGGATCGGCATGATCACGGGACCGGAGGACATCTATACGGCGATGGAACGCTATCAGGGCTATGAGGCGGCATTGGAACATGCAGGCATTGAGGTAGATCCGGGGCTGGTCGTACAC
>JBNMHW010000031.1:0-26701 GCA_050872965.1 bacterium
ATACTACGATGTAAGGTACACCTACCTGACGAGAAAGAAGGATGTGCTCCTTTGTCTGAGCCATAACACCGTCAGTAGCAGCTACTACTAAGATAGCGCCGTCCATCTGAGCAGCACCGGTGATCATGTTCTTAACGTAGTCAGCATGGCCGGGGCAGTCAACGTGTGCGTAATGTCTCTTCTCTGTCTGATACTCAACGTGTGCAGTAGAGATGGTGATACCACGCTCTCTCTCTTCGGGAGCCTTATCGATGTTCTCGAAATCTACCTTTGCATTTCCTTCTACACGCTCAGCTAAAACCTTGGTGATAGCTGCTGTTAAGGTTGTTTTACCATGATCTACGTGACCGATGGTACCAATATTACAATGCGGTTTTGTTCTTTCAAATTTAGCCTTTGCCATTTTGAAATGTCCTCCTTAATTTTCTGCCCTTTCCGGGCTAATTGTTTCGTTTTTGGTTGCACTCATAGCTTTGATTATATCAAAATCTATGAGTTTTTCAAGTATTTCACCGGAAAATATCCGGTGAAATACATAGGTTTTCAATTACTTGCCCTGTGAAGAAATGATCTTATCCTGTACAGACTTCGGAACCTGCTCATACTTCTCAAAGAACATTGAGTAGTTTCCACGTCCCTGTGTCTTGGAACGCAGGTCTGTAGAATAACCAAACATCTCAGCAAGCGGAACGAATGCACGAACGATCTTGCCGTTTCCGACATCATCCATACCCTCGATACGTCCACGACGAGAGTTCAGATCACCGATAACATCACCCATATACTCTTCAGGCATGGTTACTTCCACCTTCATGATCGGCTCTAAGATCGCAGGCGCTGCCTTCTGCATAGCCTCCTTGAAACACATAGAACCTGCAATGTGGAATGCCATCTCTGATGAATCGACTTCATGGTAAGATCCATCGTATACAGTTGCATGAACACCCAGTACAGGGAATCCAGCTAAGATACCAGCCTTAGATGCCTCTTCGATACCTTCGCCGACTGCGGGGATGTATTCCTTCGGGATAGCTCCACCGACAACCTCTGAATCGAACTTGAACAGCTCCTCACCGTTCGCATCCATGGGCTCGAAACGTACTTTACAGTGTCCGTACTGTCCACGTCCACCGGACTGCTTTGCATACTTGTATTCCTGATCAACAGCCTTGGTAAAGGTCTCCTTGTATGCAACCTGAGGTGCACCGACATTTGCCTCTACCTTGAACTCACGGAGCAGACGGTCTACGATGATCTCCAGATGGAGCTCACCCATACCAGCGATAATAGTCTGTCCTGTCTCCTGATCAGTATGCGCACGGAATGTAGGATCCTCTTCAGCAAGCTTTGCCAAAGCCTCACCCATCTTGCCCTGTCCAGCCTTGGTCTTGGGCTCAATAGCGAGCTCGATAACGGGCTCAGGGAATTCCATGGACTCTAAGATAACCGGATGCTGCTCATCGCAGATGGTATCACCGGTAGTGGTGATCTTGAATCCAACTGCTGCTGCGATATCACCGGAATATACCTTGTCCAATTCCTGTCTCTTATTAGCGTGCATCTGCAACAGACGTCCTACACGCTCTTTCTTATCCTTTGTTGCATTCAGGACGTAAGAACCTGAGTTCAAAATACCTGAGTACACACGAATGAATGCGAGCTTTCCTACGAACGGGTCAGTCATGATCTTGAATGCAAG
The DNA here is from genome assembly GCA_050872965.1 of bacterium. Lineage (GTDB taxonomy): Bacteria > Bacillota > Clostridia > Lachnospirales > Lachnospiraceae > W0P33-017. The sequence continues at coordinate 1,700 of JBNMHW010000031.1, forward strand.
TGCTGAGAACGGCTCTTCATCAGAAGAATGTCTCTCAACCTGATTACCATCAAGGTCTACACCCTGAATAGACGGTACATCTGTAGGAGCGGGCATATACTCAAGGATCGCATCCAAAAGCTTCTGAACACCCTTGTTACGATAAGCGGAACCGCAGCATACGGGAACTGCTGTACACTCGCAGGTTGCTTTACGTAAAACAGCCTTCATCTGCTCAACAGTAGGCTCCTCTCCCTCAAGATACATCATCATTAAATCGTCATCTAACTCGCAGATCTTCTCGATCAGCTCGGTACGATACAGCTCAGCCTCATCCTTCATATCATCCGGAATCTCTGTGATCTGGATATCGTCACCCTTGTCATCATTGTAGATATAAGCTTCCATCTCGAACAGATCGATGATTCCCTTGAATTCATCCTCTTTTCCGATCGGGAGCTGCAATACGATGGCATTTTTTCCTAATCTTGTACGGATCTGGTCTACAGCTCCGTAGAAGTTTGCACCTAAGATATCCATCTTGTTGATGAATGCCATACGAGGTACATTGTAGGTGTCAGCCTGACGCCATACATTTTCTGACTGAGGCTCTACACCACCCTTAGCACAGAACACACCAACGGCTCCGTCTAAGACACGCAGTGAACGCTCAACCTCTACTGTAAAGTCCACGTGGCCAGGGGTATCAATGATATTGATACGATGCTCTAACGCGCCGGGCTTTACCTTTGCATGGTCCTGTAAGGTCCAATGACAAGTCGTAGCGGCTGAAGTAATGGTAATACCTCTTTCCTGCTCCTGCTCCATCCAGTCCATGGTAGCAGTACCTTCATGAGTATCACCGATCTTGTAGTTAATACCAGTATAGTACAGAATACGCTCGGTCAATGTGGTCTTACCAGCATCGATATGAGCCATAATTCCGATATTTCTGGTTCTCTCCAACGGATATTCTCTTCCAGCCAAGATTTTTTCCTCCTAGAATCTGTAGTGCGCAAATGCCTTGTTGGCCTCTGCCATCTTGTGCATGTCTTCTTTTCTCTTTACAGATGCACCGGTGTTGTTTGCTGCATCCATAATCTCGTTTGCCAGTCTCTCTTCCTGAGTCTTCTCGCCTCTCTTACGGGAGAACATGGTCAACCAACGCAGAGCCAATGCCTGACGACGATCGGGACGAACCTCGATCGGCACCTGGTAGGTAGCTCCACCGATACGTCTTGCCTTTACCTCGAGTAAGGGCATTACGTTGTTCATTGCTTCTTCAAATACCTCTAATGCAGGCTTGCCAGTCTTCTCTTCTACTCTGGCGAATGCTCCGTATACAATCTTCTGTGCAACACCCTTCTTACCATCTAACATAATGTTATTGATAAGCTTGGTGACCACGGTATTGTTGTAGATCGGATCTGCTAATACTTCTCTTTTCTGAGTATGTCCTTTACGCGGCACGATACTTCCCTCCTTAACAATATTCGTTTTTTACTCGAAGGATAGCTCAAATTTCTCCGAAATTTTCGCTGTCGGCTTGTCGCCGCATAAATATGTACCCAATCGTGCCTTTGCATGTCAACATGCTCGTCACGCTTGTGTCCATATTTACCCTTCTCGTAAGCGTCGTTAAATCATCGGTACTCACATGTGTCCTCTAATGTGTTCGTGCGGAAATCTATTGTAATTGGGAAATAGAATCTTCCAACACTTACCTTAGTTCTGTTTGTGGTACAACTCTAACTCATGCAAAAATTATTTTGCAGCCTTCGGTCTCTTAGCACCGTATTTAGAACGGGCCTGCTTTCTGTTCGCTACACCAGCGGTATCTAAAGTACCACGGATGATATGGTAACGTGTACCAGGTAAATCCTTAACACGGCCACCACGGATCAGAACGACACTATGCTCCTGCAGATTGTGACCTTCTCCGGGAATGTAGCTTGTTACTTCGATTCCGTTTGAAAGACGTACTCTGGCGATCTTACGAAGAGCTGAGTTAGGCTTCTTAGGAGTAGCAGTCTTTACTGCGGTGCAGACACCTCTCTTCTGCGGAGAAGAAGCATCGATCGACTTTTTCTTCAGAGAGTTAAATCCCTTCTGTAAAGCCGGTGCTGTAGACTTCTTAACGGTGGTCTGTCTTCCTTTTCTTACTAACTGGTTAAATGTCGGCATTCTATTCACCTCCTGTTTTTATAGTGGCGCCGGACACCGTATCCGGCATATTTTTGCGCAGAAAAATCCTATTGAAAAATTTTCTGCACGCTAAAATATTATAGACACGAAAAACGCGGCTGTCAAGAGATTTTATTAAAAAATCCCCTGACTGCCGCGATATTTCGATCAGATTTCAATCAGATATTATATTTTGACTTTTTTCACCACAAAATGCAACTGTGATTACTCTTCGTCTCCGCTTTCGTCAAATGCTTCTGTATCTGCCGGAAGCTCTTCTTCTACATCATCAAAGCTGTCTACAAATGCCGCATCGGACAGATCCTTCGGCTCTTCGTCCTCAAAATCAGCTTCGCTGAGCACTTCTTCTGCCATGAGCAGCTCGTTCATGCGCTCATCGGAATCCAGCTTGATATTACGGTAACGCTTCATACCGGTTCCTGCCGGGATCGGCTTACCGATAATTACGTTCTCCTTCATACCGATCAGGGAGTCTACCTTACCCTTGATCGCAGCCTCTGTCAGAACCTTGGTGGTCTCCTGGAAGGAAGCCGCTGACAGGAAGGAGTTGGTTGCCAGAGATGCCTTGGTGATACCGAGCAGTACCTGTGTTCCCTCTGCCGGTGTCTTGCCTTCGCTCTCAAGCTTCTCGTTGGTATCCTCAAAGTCTAAGGTGTCTACCATTGTTCCGGGCAGGAATTCGGAATCTCCGTTCTCCTCTACGCGGATCTTCTGCAGCATCTGGTGTACGATAACCTCGATATGCTTATCATTGATCTCTACACCCTGCAGACGGTATACACGCTGTACTTCACGCAGCATGTAATCCTGAACGGCACGCACACCCTTGATCTTTAAGATGTCGTGAGGATTTACAGAACCTTCGGTCAACTCATCGCCGGCTTCAAGCACTGCGCCATCCATGATCTTGATATGTGATCCGTAAGGGATCAGATAGCTCTTTGTCTCTCCGGTCTCCGGATTAGTGACAATGATCTCACGCTTCTTTTTCGTATCTTTGATGGTAGCTACGCCGCCAAACTCTGTGATAATGGCAAGTCCTTTCGGCTTTCTTGCCTCAAAAATTTCCTCGACACGGGGAAGACCCTGTGTGATATCGTTACCGGCTACACCACCGGTATGGAAGGTTCTCATCGTCAACTGTGTACCGGGCTCACCGATAGACTGAGCTGCGATAATACCGATCGCCTCACCGACCTGTACAGCCTGGCCGGTTGCCATGTTGGAACCGTAACATTTTGCACAGACGCCCATATGTGAACGACAGGTAAGGATCGTACGGATCTTCACTCTGGTCAAAGGCTCTCCGTTCTCATCCACGCCCTTTGCGATCACTGCCTCGGCACGCTTGGGTGTGATCATATGATTTGCCTTGACAATAACGTTTCCGTCCTTATCAACGATCGTCTCAGCAGCGAATCTGCCTGTGATACGATCCTGCAGGCTCTCGATCTCCTCTTTTCCATCCATGAATGCCTTGACATACATGCCAGGGATCTCTCTGCCTGTTCCTTCGCAGCAGTCTGACTCGCGAACGATCATGTGCTGTGATACATCTACCAGACGTCTGGTCAGGTATCCGGAATCGGCGGTACGAAGCGCAGTATCGGAAAGTCCCTTACGAGCTCCATGCGCTGACATGAAGTACTCCAATACGTCCAGACCTTCACGGAAGTTTGACTTGATCGGCAGCTCGATCGTACGACCGGTCGTATCAGCCATCAAACCACGCATACCTGCCAACTGCTTGATCTGCTTATCGGAACCACGCGCTCCGGAATCGGCCATCATGAAGATGTTGTTATATTTATCCAGTCCGGATAACAACGCATGCGTCAGCTCATCATCCGTATCCTTCCATGTCTCTACGACTTCCTTATAACGCTCTTCCTCGGTGATCATACCACGCTTATACTGCTTGGTGATACGGTCTACGGTATCCTGTGCATCCTGAATCATCTGCGGCTTCTGCGGCGGCACGGTCATATCTGAAATAGATACGGTCATCGCTGCGCGGGTAGAATACTTATAACCCATTGCCTTGATATCATCGAGCACTTCTGCCGTCTTGGTCGCACCGTGAACATTGATAACTTTTTCCAGAATCTTCTTCAGATATTTCTTTCCTACGTGGAAATCAATCTCTAACAGCAGATAATCTTCCGGCTTTTCACGTTTTACAAATCCCAGATCCTGCGGAATGATCTCGTTAAAGATCAGTCGTCCCAGTGTCGTGGTGATCGTTCCGGATACTTTCTCTCCATCCGGTGTTACAGCCTCCTGATGGACATGAATGGACTGGTGCAGACTGATGACACCGTTCTCGTATGCCAGCAGTGCCTGATTGGTACTGCTGAAGAAATGTCCTAAAATATCCTCCGGTGTACAGATGACCTCACGCTCGGACTCATCATGTGTCTGATAGTGGATCATGTCATCTACATGGATCTCTCCTGCATCCAGAGCAGCCTTTAACTGTTCCTTGGAATCATATACTTTATCACTGACTGCAGTTACGCCGTCCTTTGTAAAATCAGGTACTTTGTCCATGGTCAGGTAGTAGATACCAAGAACCATATCCTGTGAAGGTACCGCTACCGGGCCTCCGTCTGAAGGCTTCAGCAGGTTGTTCGGAGAGAGCAGCATAAAGCGGCACTCTGCCTGTGCTTCCTGTGATAACGGAAGATGGACAGCCATCTGATCTCCATCGAAGTCAGCGTTGAACGCGGTACATACGAGCGGATGCAGCTTGATCGCCTTACCTTCGACCAGAATCGGCTCGAATGCCTGAATTCCGAGTCTGTGCAGTGTAGGGGCACGGTTCAGCATAACCGGATGCTCCTTAATGACGTCTTCTAAGACATCCCATACTTCTGTCTGCAGACGCTCTACCATTTTCTTGGCGCTCTTAATATTATGAGCAGTTCCGTTGGATACCAGCTCTTTCATTACGAAAGGCTTAAACAGCTCGATCGCCATCTCCTTGGGCAGACCGCACTGATAGATCTTCAGTTTCGGCTCTACTACGATAACGGAACGTCCGGAATAGTCAACACGCTTTCCTAACAGGTTCTGACGGAAACGTCCGGATTTACCCTTTAACATATCTGACAGAGACTTCAACGCACGGTTTCCGGGTCCGGTTACCGGGCGGCCTCGACGTCCGTTGTCGATCAATGCGTCGACTGCTTCCTGCAGCATACGCTTCTCGTTGCGCACAATGATGTCAGGTGCATTGAGCTCTAACAGTCTGCGCAGACGGTTATTTCTATTGATAATACGGCGGTACAGATCATTCAGATCGGAGGTAGCGAATCTTCCTCCGTCCAACTGTACCATCGGTCGCAGATCCGGCGGGATGACAGGAATCACGGTCATGATCATCCACTCCGGCTTGTTACCGGATTCACGAAATGCTTCTACAACCTCCAGACGCTTGATGATACGTGCCTTTTTCTGTCCGGTCGCATCAACAAGTGCTGCTTTCAGTTCCGCAGAGTCTTTTTCCAGATCAATACCCTTCAAAAGCTCTAAGATAGCCTCTGCACCCATTCCGACACGGAAGGTTCTGCCATATTTTTCAATGGCAGCCTGATAGTCGGCATCTGATAATACCTGCTTCATGGACAGATCCGTCTTACCGGGATCGAGTACAATATAAGAAGCAAAGTATAATACTTTTTCCAATGTACGGGGTGATAAGTCAAGGATCAGACCCATACGTGAAGGGATACCCTTGAAATACCAGATATGGGAAACAGGAGCTGCCAGCTCGATGTGACCCATACGCTCTCTACGGACGCTCGCTTTGGTGATCTCTACGCCGCATCGGTCGCAGACAACACCTTTATAGCGGATCTTTTTATACTTTCCGCAATGACATTCCCAGTCTTTGCTGGGTCCGAAGATCTTTTCGCAGAACAAACCGTCTTTTTCCGGCTTTAAGGTTCTGTAGTTGATCGTCTCGGGCTTTTTCACCTCGCCGCGGGACCACTCTCTGATCTTCTCAGGTGAGGCCAGACCAATCTGAATTGCATCAAATGAAATTGGCTGGTAGGTTTCTTTATTTGCTGTCTCAGGCATGTTGGCACTCCCTTCTAATCTTCGTTATCCAAAAGAGCATCGTCATCAAAATCCTCTGCTCCAAAATCATCATCCATATCGTCGGCATCGTCAGCCTCTTCACCATCATCAACAGCTACGAGTTCTTCACTGTCCGAATCGAATTCCACCTTGGAGAATCCGCGTTTTTCAAAGCTCTCGCTGTCTTCAAATGCAAAATCCTTGTCTCCGGCGATGATCGCATTGAGATCTGTATTGCCATACTCACTGATCTCCATCAGTTCTACTTCCTGACGGTTCTCATCCAGCACTTTGACATCCAGACCCAGTGACTGCAGCTCCTTCAACAATACCTTGAAGGACTCAGGGATACCCGGCTCAGGGATATTATCACCCTTGATGATCGCCTCGTAAGTCTTCACACGTCCTACAACGTCATCGGACTTCACAGTCAGAATCTCCTGTAAGGTATAAGATGCACCGTATGCCTCCAGTGCCCATACCTCCATCTCTCCGAAACGCTGTCCACCGAACTGTGCTTTACCACCGAGCGGCTGCTGGGTAACCAGAGAGTAAGGGCCGGTAGAACGTGCATGGATCTTGTCGTCTACCAGATGATGCAGTTTCAGATAATGCATGTGACCGATCGTAACCGGTGAATCAAACGGCTCTCCGGTACGTCCGTCTCTCAACTGTACCTTTCCGTCACGCGAAATCGGCACACCCTTCCACAGATCTCTGTGTGCTCTGTGATCAGATAAGTATTCCATGACATCCTCTCTCAGGGTGTCTTTATATTTCTCATAGAAGTTCTCAGTCTTTCCTTCTTCTTTTGCTTCCTCCGCGTCAAACGGCATATTTACATAGTCGTTTGCAAGCTCCAGCGTATCCTGGATATCGATCTCTCGTGCTCCATCGAACACCGGTGTCTCGATATTGAATCCAAGTGCCTTGGCAGCCAGACTCAGATGGATCTCCAGCACCTGTCCGATATTCATACGGGACGGCACACCTAACGGGTTCAATACGATATCCAGAGGACGTCCATTCGGCAGGAACGGCATATCCTCTACCGGAAGCACTCTGGAAACGACACCCTTGTTACCATGACGGCCGGCCATCTTATCACCGACAGAGATCTTTCTCTTCTGTGCGATGTAGATACGGACTGCCTGATTCACACCGGGTGATAACTCGTCTCCGTTTTCTCTCGTAAATACCTTGGCATCAACGACGATACCGTACTCACCATGCGGCACCTTCAGGGAAGTATCACGTACCTCACGTGCCTTCTCACCGAAGATCGCACGCAGCAAGCGCTCCTCCGCAGTCAGCTCGGTCTCACCCTTGGGGGTTACCTTGCCGACCAGAATATCACCGGCACGTACCTCTGCACCGACACGGATGATTCCACGCTCGTCCAGATCCTTCAATGCATCCTCGCCGACACCCGGAACATCACGTGTGATCTCTTCGGGTCCGAGCTTGGTATCACGCGCTTCTGCCTCATACTCCTCGATATGGACAGAGGTATAGACATCATCCTGTACCAGACGCTCACTCAGCAGAACGGCATCCTCGTAGTTATATCCTTCCCAGGTCATGAAACCGATCAGCGGATTCTTTCCTAATGCCAGCTCTCCCTGTGAAGTAGAAGGTCCGTCAGCAATTACCTCACCCTCATCCACATGATCGCCCTTGAATACGATCGGTCTCTGGTTGTAGCAGTTGCTCTGGTTACTTCTGGAGAACTTGGTCAGCTTATAGTCAGATGTTGTACCATCATCATTTTTGATCCAGATCTCATCGGACTGTGCCTTTTCAACAGTACCTGCTTTCTTGGCAACAACGCAGACACCTGAGTCCACGGCTGCCTTAGGCTCCATACCGGTACCTACAACAGGTGCCTCGGTAGTCAGAAGCGGCACGGCCTGACGCTGCATGTTGGATCCCATCAGTGCACGGTTCGCATCATCGTTCTGCAGGAACGGGATCAGGGCTGTAGCGACTGAGAACACCATCTTCGGAGAGACATCCATGTAATCAAACATGGTCTTGTCATACTCCTGTGTCTCATCCAGGTAACGACCGGATACGGAATTACGCACAAAATGTCCTTCCTCATCCAGTTTCTCGTTTGCCTGCGCTACATGGTAATTATCCTCCTCGTCAGCGGTCATATATACGACTTCATCCGTGACACGGGGATTTCTCGGGTCAGTTTTATCGATCTTACGATACGGTGCCTCTACGAAACCGTACTCGTTAATACGTGCATAGCATGCCAGTGAGTTGATCAGACCGATGTTCGGACCTTCTGGTGTCTCAATCGGGCACATACGTCCATAGTGTGAGTAGTGGACATCTCGTACCTCGAATCCGGCACGATCTCTGCTCAGGCCACCGGGTCCTAAGGCAGACAGACGTCTCTTATGTGTCAGCTCACCTAACGGGTTGTTCTGATCCATGAACTGTGACAACTGGGAAGATCCAAAGAACTCCTTGACCGCAGCAGTCACCGGCTTGATATTGATCAGGCTCTGCGGAGAGATACCCTCCAGATCCTGTGTTGTCATACGCTCACGTACCACACGCTCGAGTCTGGACAGACCGATGCGGTACTGGTTCTGAAGCAGCTCGCCAACGGCACGGATACGACGATTGCCCAGATGGTCGATATCGTCATCATTGCCGATGCCCCACTCCAGATGCATGTTATAATTAATAGAAGCAAAAATATCATCCTTGGTGATATGCTTAGGAATCAGTTCATGCACATTCTTGCGGATTGCTTCCTTGATATCCTCCAAAGCAGTATTTTCCTCTAAAATCTGCTTCAATGCAGGATAGTAAACCAGCTCCGTAATGCCAAGTTCCTTCTGCGCAGCCTTATCAGCGAGCTCCGGCACCCATGCGCCAAGATCTACCATCATAGAAGACAGCACCTTGACATTGCGCTCCTCTGTCTGGATCATGACATATCTGACAGCGGCATTCTGGATCTCCTCTGCCTTTTCTCTGGTAAGCTGTGTACCTGCCTCTGCCAGCACTTCACCGGTGGAAGGATCGAGTACATCCTCAGCCAGCACCTGTCCGCGCAGACGGTTTCTGAATGCCAGCTTCTTATTAAACTTATAACGTCCGACCTTGGCCAGATCGTATCTCCTCGGATCAAAGAACATCGCAGAGATCAGACTCTCCGCGCTCTCTACGGTCAAAGGCTCGCCCGGGCGGATCTTCTTGTACAGCTCCAGCAGACCGGACTCATAGTTGTTGGAAACATCCTTTCCAAAGCTGGCCACGATCTTCGGTTCCTCTCCAAAGTAATCAATGATCTCCTGATTACTGCCGAGTCCGAGTGCACGGATGAGCACCGTGATCGGAACTTTTCTCGTTCTATCTACACGAACATAAAATACGTCATTGGAGTCTGTCTCGTACTCTAACCATGCACCACGGTTAGGGATAACGGTACAGGAGTAAAGGGTCTTTCCGACCTTATCACGGGTAATTCCGTAATAGATACCCGGGGAACGAACGAGCTGGCTGACGATAACACGCTCAGCACCATTGATCACGAACGTACCGGTCTCTGTCATCAGCGGCAGATCACCCATGAAAATCTCATGCTCATTGATCTCCTCTGTCTCCTTATTATACAAACGAACCTTCACCTTCAGGGGCGCTGCATAGGTAGCATCTCGTTCCTTGCACTCAGGAATCGTATACTTCACATCATCTGCGCATAATGTAAAGTCAACAAATTCCAGACTCAGGTGTCCACTGTAGTCCGTAATGGGAGAGATATCTGCAAACACTTCTTTTAAACCTTCGTCCAGGAACCACTGATAAGAGTCCTTCTGTACCTCGATCAAATTGGGCATTTCCAGAACTTCTTTTTGTCTTGAGTAGCTCATACGCAGGCTCTTGCCAGCTTGTACCGGACGTATTCTGTTTTTCTCCATTGACGTTTCACCTCTCGTTATTATTATTTTGACTTCCTCTGCCCAAAAGAGCGCAGAATTAGCCTATTTACCACAATAAAGCATCATACATGATACCACAACTCCATCTGTAATGCAAGCACTATTTCAAAAAAATTGGCGACGCACATGGCGCCGCCAACTCACTCACGTTATTCGGTTTTCTCAGCAGTCTGTTCCGCCGGTTTTTCTTCTTTCTCCTGTACCGTCGGGTCAGCTTCCACTATTGTCCTATGCTTACCACTCTTTCCGGTATCGTTCATCATATACACGATCACCTGCTCACCAGCCTTGGGCGGCTTCGTCACAGCTACCGTATATACATAACCACCCCGCTTCTCACTATATACTCCGTTAAAAGCTTTGTAGTATTTCTTTCCGATCTTCACAACCGCCGTTGCTTCATCCTCACAGAACAGCTTAATTTTTGCTGTCGTGTCGTATATAGTCTCTGTCAGAAGTTCCGGCATCTCAGGCAATGCCAAGCTCACATCCGTACGGTTTGCATCCCAGATACTTCCATCTGTATCACGCACAAGCGCAGTGATCGGTGTACCTACCGCAAGCGCTTCCGGCAAATCATAAGAAAATGCCCCATCACTGGCCACACTCGTTGTCACGCGCACATCTCCGATCATCAGATTGATCTTGCCTTCATAATCCTTCATATGACCGCTGACCGTAGTCATCTTACTGTCGATCGCATCAAAGCTGATTTCAGAATATGCGGTATTAATCGTCTCACATGATGCAACCGTCATTTTCGCCTGCGCGCTTGTACGCGTCTTTCCATCTACCGTATCAGACGCTGTGACCGTCAACTGCGTACCCTCGGTCAGGTCACCGACTTCTACAGCGAATCTGCCATTCGCATCTGCTGCTCCGGTATAAACATTCGTCCCATCACTCACGTTAACTTCATATGTGCCATTCTTTGCAGCCGGAATCTTTCCATATACATAATCGTCAACCGTATACAACTGTGACAGTGTCGGCTGGTTTGGTGCAACCTCCTCAGCAACCAGATTGGTCACAACACTATTTTTATCCGTCCAGTCCAGACTATACACCTGATACTTTGCCCCTGCAAGCGGCACCGGAATGTGCAGACTGAAGGTGCCGTCAGACACTTCATAAGGAACCGTCTCTATCTTTTTCTCATAATCATAAACAGAGCAGTTCTCATATGACTGGATACCGCCATTCTCTGGCACATATACCGTATCCCCAACCACTGCAACGACCTTGCAATACTTAGAATCATTGAGCACACCGGTAATCTCATGTGTCTTATTCGTGAGCGCATCTACCTGCGGCAGATTCGCACCGGTTCGCTTGACCGTACATATCGTTTCCTCGCTCTTGTTTCCCTTTGCATCGACAATCCATACCCGAACCTGCGCATCTGCTGGCAATTTAGGTGTATCGATCGCAAATGTACCATCCTCTGCGACCTCTGCTGTATAAGTCACGCCTCCGGTCTTCGCATAAACACTTGTCTTCACCTCTGCCGTTCCGAGAATCTGCTTGGCACGATTGGTGCATTTCGTGATCTCCGGTGCCTCTAATGCCTGACTATCGTAGTTTGTCACATTTATATATTTGACAGTGCGGTTACCATCTATATCCTCTGCCATCACTGTATAGGCACCATTTTCATACACCTCAAATGTTTTCCCTGTAATTGACGCCGCATTATTCCACGCATCAGAAGTCGTTGTTAATGAGCCTTTTGCATATTTAAGCGCCCGGATTCCCGAACGATCGCTCGCCTGTGCCACAATCGGCACACCATGATTTGTCCGTTTCGTCTTTCCAAGCCCTACGACAAGTAACGGCGCTGAACCCGCTGTCGCCGCCTCTTCTCCCAAAGACACCTGATAATATCCATACTTAGACGATTTTTCCAGTGTTTTTTCGTACCAGCTTTCACTCTTTGCTGTCGACTCTGAGCTCTTCGCAAATTTTACCAGATAATTGCTTTCCTCCGGGAACAGCACATTCCAGTTGTTATCCGGCTTGGCACTGAGGGGTGCATAGCCGTTCTGATCTTTCAAATAATCCTGCAGCAGGTCATTGATATACACACGCTTGTTACAGATGACATACTCGGAGATACTCGTCGCCACCTTGCAGGAAGCGCTGTTCAGTCGCGGACTCACCAACGCAAACTCCATATCATCCGTGACTTCCTTTCCATTACAGGTCAAACTCGTAATGCGGTGTGCTTTTTTATTAATCAGCGTACCATCCTTATTATAACGCGCGTCCTTCGTCGGATCGATCTCATACTCGATGCCGTCAAAAACCATAAACCCTGACCAGTCATCCATCCACTCCGGATTCAGGAGCGGAATCATCGACTCCTTTTTTGCATACAGCTCAACAATCTCATCCTTCCATGTGGCACTCTTTACATCATTTGGATTCTGGTAGGCACTCGCCTGCCATTCCAGCCATTCCCTGATCTGATCTCCGGTCATACTGTAGATAAACGCAAACTCCTTATTACGGTTCTGGATCTTCAGTGAATCTTCTATCGTGAAACTTCCATTCAGCTTCACATCGTCCGGTTTTCCCTTTCCGACCAGCCCATAACTCGTCGCCGCGATCACCGGGCAATCCTTGAACTGCGGCTTTTCCTGATTGATGTACTCCAGCCCATAATGAATCTTCGCTTCATTCGCGAGCTGAATAACCACATTATCCTCCAATGGTCCAAAATATGTCGTCGACTTTCCGTCTATCTTGGCAAGTTCTGTGCTATACAGGTCATCCAATTGTTCCTGATAACTGTCATTGAGCTCTACGATCGATGCATCTGCCTTTGTAGATGCCTTGACCAGCTTCACCTTGACATTACTGCCGGCAACTGTCACCTTACCGTTAACCATCTTGAGTTTCAGATCAATCATGCCAACCCCGGCGCCATGATCCTTCACTGCCGAATACGGCACCCCATTCAACAGACCCTCCGCGGAAATTCCCGGATAGTCATAAAATTTCTGCACATTCGCATCCCCAGACGGAAAATTCACATGCGCATGCCCACCAACGATCGCATCCACACCCTTGACCTTTGAGATCGCATAGGCAGCATTTTCGCTCATCTGTACGTATTCCTCGCTGCCAATACCGGTATGACCCATCACGATAATAAGATCGGTATTTTGTTTTTTGAGCTTGGCAACCTGCTCTTCTACGCTCTCTACCATATCCTTCGTCGTCAGAAGCAGGGAATGATCATAATGCGTTGTCAGTGTCGGCACAGTCACTCCGATCAGACCAATCTTTACAGACATCGTCTTTCCGGTCGTCGTCTTCAGTTTTTTCGTAATGACTTTATTTTCTGCCCAGATATTCTTCTTAGACTTCGCATCATAGACATTGGACACAACGACTTTGCTGTTAAGACCGGACTCCTCCAGTTGCTCTTTCAGATACATATAACCATAGTCAAAATCATGATTTCCAACGGTCATCGCATCATAACCCATCGTTGCCATCTCTGCATACATGTATTCCGGGCCGTCCACGGAGCCGTTATTGATGACATCCGAGCCATAACCATAGATTGTATCACCACAATCCACAAGCAGCGTATTTCCATACTTCAGCGACTGCTTCGCCTGCTTGATAATCGTCGCCGCCTGTGCCAGACTACCGGTATTGTGTACAGAAGCAGAATCATAATTGACGTTCACACTCTGTCCATGCAGATCTGTCGTTGACAGAATACGAAGCGTAGTCGTACCTGTCGCATCAGCCGCCTGCACGGGTTGCACAGGTAACTGCATACACAGCATCAGGCACGCTAAAACACCTGCAACAACGCGCAAGCCCCTTCTGCCTCTGCTGTTTTTATTTGATGTTTTTATTTGTCTTTCGCTCATAAAATTACTTCTTCCTTCCAATTTGTATGTATGTCATACATTTTTACCGTGCACAATTATAACACAAGAATGTCGGCAACTCAATGAAGCTTTTTGACTTTTTGACTTGTGTATGCTATGATTATTTCATATGAATATTAGAGTACAATTTGTCTGAAAGGGGACACGCATGAAATACGGAGTATTATTCAACAAAAATAACGTAAATCTGGGTGATGATATCCAGGCATACGCAACCGCGCGCTTCTACCCTTCCCTTGATTACTTTGTAGACCGCGAACATATTAATAATTTCCAGAGTGAAAATAACGAACCGGTTGCGGTTATCATGAATGCATGGTATATGTGGGAAAAATGGCATTGGCCACCGGCACGCTGCATTGTTCCTCACATGGTAGGTATCCATTATGCAGATCACGAATTATCCCTGCAGCCCGGCTCGCCTCTAAAATATGAAGCGCTAGAGGGTCTCGGTGGAGAATACCTGAAGGCTTATTCACCGATCGGTTGCCGCGACTATTACACAATGAATCAGATGAAAAATCTCGGTATTGACTGCTATTTTTCAGGCTGCATCACTTTGACATTGCCGCAAATGCCAATTGTCAAGCCCAAGAAAGAATACATCTGCATTGTAGATGTCGATACCAAAGTGCGCGAAAAGCTGGTAGACATGCTGAAAGACAGCGGATACGAGTTAAAGATCATGACACATACCGGCGAGCGCGATGAAAACCGTACTTGGGAACAGCGCAAGGAAAAAGTTGAAGAACTTCTGACAACTTACCGCAATGCAAAATGTGTCATTACCAAAAAACTGCATTGCTCACTGCCCTGTTTATCGCAGGGAACTCCGGTGGTACTCATCAAACAGATGGATGACGACATCCGGTTTTCACCATACTACGAGTTTTTGCATTATATAAAGACCGATGATTTTCTTGCAGGAAATTATGATTATGACTTCACGAATCCAAAGCCGAACAAGCCGGATTATCTACCGGTACGCGAGTCACTCATCCGTTCCTGTGAAGAATTTGTCGCACGCATGTCAACGGAAACTCGCACAACCGAAGAACTCGATCGTTTTACAGCTACAGATGAGGAAGTATACCACTGGAGGTATGACCTCATGGATCGAACACTCCGTATGTGGCTTGAAAAAACACGCCAGGAGCACAAAGATCTGAAAAAGCTCAAAAACGAGCGTGCTCGTCTAAAAAAGCAGGTACGCACTCTGACTGCCGAGAACAAAAAACTACGTGCAGCACAGATTCAGACATCAACCGCACCTGCAAAAACAACCAATACAAATTCTGTCGGATTGTCTGGGCACCTCAAAAATCTATTTCGCAAATAGTTTTCTGGCTTTTCCGATGCAAAAGGCTGTCGCAACATAGCGACAGCCTTTTATTATTTACGTATTCAGTTCAAGACTTTACCTTGGAATCTGCTGTGACATGTATTTTTTCTCCACATCCGCTGATTTTATTTGCAGAGATCTTGGATACCTTTGATTTAATCACGACTCCAATTCCATACACTTTTGCTTTTTTAATCACATTGCTCCCAATTGTTCCGGCAGTGGACTCCTCAATTCCAATTCCATATTTTCCAACATTGGTAATCTTATTGCCGACAATCTTTGATGTCTTTGAGGAAGTATTCAGATAAATTCCATTTGTATTATAGCCACATACCGTATTTTTACTAATACAGTCTGACTGACTGCCCAAACGAAGCTGGATGCCATGATAAGCTTCCCCCTTGGCTTTTCCAATATACTGAAATGTATTGCCCATAACAGATGCCTTGCGCACATCCTCCAGACGAACACCATTACCAACGGAACGCACGTTATTATTTTTGATCGTAACCCCACTAATAAAATAATCACCCTTAGGGATCACACTACCCTTTGTCATTTTTGTATCACGTGTCAGTTTGAGTCCTCCGACATAAATTCCTACCGGTGCATAAGACGCATACTGATCTTTCCCACTACAGTCTATTTTATTATTTGTGATTACAATCTTCTGATTTGCCGACGGCTTATGATATGTATCGGACAACACGGTCGATGTTCCATCCTCTGCCGCAATATCAGATGGAAGATATGTACCCGTGGCTTGTAGCACATACATTGCTACTCCACGCGGGCAGCCGGAAATATCATTACCGGACACCGTCACATTGACCCAGTTATGTCCCTGTACTGCAACGCTTCCGATATTTTTAAATATGTTATTTTTTACAACAATCCCATCCAACGGGCAATTCATGATCGCAGTATGGCTTCCAACGCCGCGCGGCACGTGGTCAAACACGCAATCTTCTACTACAACATTTTTGGTTGCCAACACCTCTGACAAATATCCACTGAAATGCTCATGAGACAAAATATCTAACTGAATCGCTTCATACGTCAGTGTTGCTCCGCTTGCCGACAGCCTCTGATCCTGAAACGTACAACCGGAAAAGGTCAGCCCATCCACTCCCGCAGCCTCTGTGAGATGCCCATTGACTACATTTTTAAATGTTGCATTCTTTACTAGAATATTTTTTGCATGCGCAGTTTTAAAAAGGGTACTTCCAGATCCATTCCCATCAAATGTGCCGCCTACAATCGTCACATCATGATAATAATAACCGGATCTTTTGCTGTTGCTCTCCCCGATCCGTAAAAGATTTCCCACATAGCCGGATTTCTGTATAAAAGTACACCCTGTGAAATCAACATACAGATTGCTGTAATTGATCTGTATCGGATGTTCAATCGTATAAATTCCACCAGGTACCGTCAGATGCACCTGACTATCCGCATTTTCCAAGGCATTGTTCTCATTTGCCTGTTCGACTGCCCGATAAAAAGCATTCGTAAAGCCATATTTTTGAATGGATGCCTCCTGCAACTGTATGATTCGTGTATCATCCCCAGATGTCTGTGCTGCCGACACATGCGCCCCGCCAGACAACAGCAAAACACACGCTAACAAGCATAGCATCAAACTTTTTACCCCTTTTATTTTCATAACTCGCCCCTTCTCATCTATGATCACCGATGCCTTACAATGGCACCACACATCCTACGTTTCCCTACTCCCATCCAATCGATCTTCAGAGATTCACGATCAGATCATCCAGATTACCGGGCTTAAAAATACTGCTCGTGCCTGCCACAAATATATCCGAACCGTTCTGATACAGCTTTGCTGCATTCTCACAGGTGATATTTCCGTCTGACTCAATATAGACATCCTGATGTCCCAGCTCGTCCAGATATTTACGCACACGTGCGGTCTTCTCGATCGTATGCGGCACGATCGCCTGTCCTGCAAATCCGGGATTCACATTCAACACCAACACGCCTGCGATATAGTCCGCAATCTCCTCGAGCACTTGGATCGGTGTTCCCGGATTGATCGCGATCACGGGTTTTACTCCACGTTTTGCCAGATAGTCCAGACATTTATGGATATGACACGTGCCCTCATAGTGAAGTGAAACATGCTCTCCCGGTTGAAAATCAAACCACTCCATCTTGTCCTCCGCCCGGTCAATCATCAGATGGCAGTCAATCGTAATATTGGTCTTGGTACGAAGTCTGCGGACAAAATCCGGTCCATATGCGAGGTTCGGTACAAATGTACCATCCATGACATCAACGTGTAAAAACTCGATTTGATTACGTTCAAACTCCTGCACATAATCCATGATCTCATCAAAGCCGGCACACATGATCGATGCCGAAATCTTTCCTTTTTCTCTCATCTCTTATTCTCCTAATATCAATTGATCGATCACACGATCTGTCGACTTTCCATCCGTGTATGTGAAATTCTTTTTCACAAATGCCTGTAGTTTCTCGGGATCATACTCCTCTTTTTCCAGTGCTTCCAACAACTGATCGAAATTCTTCACGATCTTGCCGGGTACAATGTCCTCATAAGGCTCATAAAAATCTCGCGTTGCCTCATACATTCTCTGATCAAAAGCAAAGAAATACATCGGTCTACCCTCAAGCAGAGAAAATTCATAAATAATAGATGAATAATCTGTGATCAAGGCGTCAACAATAAACAATATATCATTCACTTCACGATAAGATGCCGCATCACACATATAGTCCTTGTATTTCTCCGGGATCTCAATAGACTCACGCACAAACGGATGCATCTTAATGATCAGATACTCATCCCTCTCCTTAAGAAAACGTCCCCATTGGTTCAGATCCAGTCTCTCAAATGGAAAATACGCATTCAACGCGTTGTCCCCGCGGAATGTCGGTGCATACAAATAGACTTTTTTGGCAGTTTTCGCACGAGGAAACGCCTCATACATGCGCTCAGTTATTTTTCGTTTATACTCCTCGTCAAAAAAGATATCTGTTCTCGGAATTCCGATCGGATAGAATTTGCTCTCATCGATACAGAAGCCCTCTGCATGATGCAAGGCTGAGTGATAAGAACTGACCGGCATATGTGTGTAGCACTTGTGCACACGCGTATTCAACGGTGGTGCACCCGGCTTATCCATACGCTCGAATCCAAGTGATTTAAAAGCACCACGGGCATGCCACAACTGGATCACCTTTACCCGCGGATCATAATCAAACTTATAGATATCCGGATAATAATCATCAATCATGATCACATCGCAAGTCGCCAGCAGCTTAGTGAAATGGAATTTTTTTGCAAAGCTGCGCTTCGCGTCAATGCTGGGCTTGTAATCAAAATAGATCTTAAATTGCTTATCCAAGCCACGCTCTACCATGCGATCATAAACAAACTGTTCATTGCCGCCGATCTCTGCACGCGATCCGGATGCAAACAGAATCTTGTCCCCTTTATATTTCGCCCGTTTCTTAAAAAACTCAAACTCCTGTATCGAAATCCAGTGCGTGATCTCCCACAGATTATGCTTCAAGTTGTTCTTAAACTTGATAAACGATTTCTTTATGAAAAATACGCGCGGTTTCGGAATAGCAACTCTGACCCGAAGATAATACGCACCCGTGTCAAGATCCACGTCCGAATATCCCCGGAAATAATGCCCACCATTACGGTTGATGACCACATTCAGGGGATTTGTCCGCTCTGTGTCCAGCTCAGGAGCATAATCAGATGCAAACATCGCATCCTTACAACGTTTTTTCCCTTCATAGGCTGTCAGATAATAATCGCCTTTTTCCATCGGTTCTTCATGATTCACACTCAATACGTTCATCCGCAGATAGAAATGTGCGCCATCCCAGTCGACATGCTGTGGTGTGATCTTCTCACCGGTCAGTTCATTGCGAAATACCAACTGTGGCTTTTCTTTTCCTGCCGCGATCACCTCGCCCCATATGTGCAGAATGATACGTTTAAACTCGACTTTATGAATCAATATCGTCATTTCAGTTCCCATAATACTCTTATTCCTCGTCTCCGATCATAATCATTACTTTCAGCATAAAATCAGCACCCTTACCGGTACGAATCAATTCAAATGCCTGCTGATAATCATCCATTGAAAAACGCTGTGTAATCAACTGACCGAAATCGAAATTTCCCTGTTTCATCCACTCAGCCACAGTGGCCCAGTCATTGACCTGTGTACCGTAACTGCTGTTCCATGAACCCATCAGCTTTTTCTGTTTGCGCAGGATCGACCAGTATACATTCTTCTCCATCGTCAGATCACCCTTCGGATTGCCTACCAGCACAATCTTTCCGAAATTACCGGCCAGATCGACAGACTGTTCAATCGTTACATTCGATCCCACAGCTTCAAACACTATATCAAAACCGGCTCCGTCCGTCAATCCCTGTGCGCATTCCTTATAATCCGCGCTTGTGAGGTTCAATGTTCCGAACCCAAGCTTCTTTGCATATTCCAGCTTATTCTCCGAACGCCCGCAGATCACCACCTGTTCTGTCAGATTTCTTGCAAATGCTGCCAAGAGAAAACCAATCGTTCCGGTACCCACTACTGCTACACGATCACCCTGTTTGATGTCCGCAATGCCAACCGCATGCATACTGACTGCCGACGGCTCGCTAAGTGCAGCCATTGCATATGGAACTGAATCGTCATAGAGCACCAGATTCCACACCGGAACTACCAGATATTCAGCAAAGCCACCGTCACAGCGTGAGCCAAAATAATTGTAATGGCTGCACTGCGCATACTGCTCCTGCTTACATGCGTCACACTCCTTGCACGGCAGCATCGGGAATACGCTGACGCGTCTGCCCAGCAGTTTCTCATCCACATCATCCGCAGCAGCTACGATCTTACCTGCGAATTCATGTCCCGGGATCGTAGGGAAATGATAAGTTCCAGTAACAAACACACGCTCTCTGTCGCTTGAACAGATACCACACGCCTTTACCTGAAGCAGCACACAGCCATCGGTCAGTTCGGGAACCGGCACTTGATCCAGTCTCAGATCTCCCACTGCATGCAATACTAACGCCCGCATCGTCTTCGGATATTCATCTATTATCTTTTTCATCACACGTTTCCTCTTTTCTGCATCTTTTCTGCTTTTCTATCGTTCTTACGCATCCTTTTCTCCGGCCAGAATACTACGCACAACCGCAAGATCACTGTCTGTCGTAATCTTAAAATTGATCGTATCGCCCGGAATCATATGAATCGGCTGCCCTTTCATTGTACAGATCTGCGAAGTACCTGTGATCATCTGACGCTGTTCCTCCGTCAGCGCTTCCTGCATATCGAGGAAATGCTTTAGCCTGAAGCTGTCAGGTGCCTGTCCATGAAAGATCTCCGCGCGAACCGGAATATCATCAACCACCTCTCCCGACACAGAATGCAGCATCGTATCACTTGCAGGCACCGCTGCCACACAGGCACCGTATTTCGCCGCAGCATCAATACTGTCATTTAAAATCTGCTGTGTAACAAAAGGTCTCGCCGCATCATGGATCACGATCACATCTTCTTCATTGATTCCATGATCGTTTCGGATCGCATCTGTGACGTTATGAATCGTATCCATGCGTTCCTTTCCGCCCTGCAGGATCCGTACCTTATCCGGTTCCTGTACTCTCGTTGCCACAAGTTCCTTCATATAATCTATATAATCAACATGAACTGCTATATACAGATAGTCAAAGCGTTTCACCGCAAGCATATGTTCAATCGTATACAAGATGATCGGCTTGCCTTCCATCTCAACAAACTGTTTCGGAATATCTATACTTTTCATTCTGGTACCGCTGCCGCCAGCAAGAATTGCTCCATATATCATTTGTTCGCCCTCCATTTATAATGGTCAAATATGTGCATATACGCTATAAGTATAACACAAATCCGCAAAAAGAAAACCCCACAGATTTCTCTGTGGGGAATATTCTTCGGGTTGGGCTGTTCTATTCAGCTTTTCGATCAATTATTTAAGAGTAACCTTAGCTCCCTCTGCCTCAAGCTTAGCCTTGATGTCCTCAGCGGTAGCCTTGTCAGCCTGCTCCTTAACGATCTTAGGAGCTCCGTCAACAACGTCCTTAGCTTCCTTTAATCCAAGACCAGTAGCCTCACGAACTACCTTGATAACCTTAACCTTGTTCGGGCCAACTTCTGTCAGCTCTACATCGAACTCAGTCTTCTCCTCAGCTGCTGCTGCGTCTCCGCCTGCTGCTGCTACTACAACGCCTGCTGCTGCAGATACGCCGAACTCTTCTTCACATGCTTTTACTAAATCATTTAACTCTAATACGGTTAAACCTTTGATAACCTCAATGATCTCTGCTGTTGTCATTATTTTTTCCTCCTGAAAATTTTTTAGTTAATGTTTTTACGCAACACGCGCTGACTTCGCTACTGCTTGCCAATCGCTGGTTGCTTCCGGCCTATTCTGCTGCCGGTGCTTCCTCTGCTGCAGGAGCCTCTGCCTCTGCTGCGGGAGCTGCCTCGCCATCCTTCTCTGCGATCTGCTTGATAACACGAGCGAAGTTGGCGATCGGTGACTGCATACTTCCAAGTAACTTGGACAGTAATACTTCACGTGAAGGAATAGCAGAAATAGCCTTCATTCCTTCTGCGTCATAGAAGCTACCCTCTACAACACCAGCCTTGATCTCTAACTTAGGTGCCTTCTTTGCAAACTCTGCTAATACTCTTGCAGGTGCTGTTGCATCTGTAGTAGAGATAGCGATTGCGTTCGGTCCTTCCAGTACTCCGGAAAGGCTCTCGAACTCTGTTCCCTTGAAAGCGAAGTTCATGAAGGTATTCTTGTATACCTTGTAAGTAACTCCGGCTTCTCTCAGCTGCTTACGTAACTGGGTATCCTCAGCAACGCTCAGTCCACAGTAATCAACGATAACTACTGACTGCGCATCTTTGATGCTGTCGGAAATCTCCTGTACGATCGGTGCTTTCAATTCTACTTTTGCCACGAATCTTTTACCTCCTATATTATTTTGATATTGCGTTAGATGAGGTATGAAAAAAGCCCCTCCGCATTGCGCGAAGGGGCAGAATTTCAAAAATTCTAATCAATCTCCTCGGCAGGCACGTACGTTTACGCCTTGCGGCACCTGCTGTCTTCGGCAACATTCTTGGTGATTATATCACCCATATATATCTCTGTCAAGTGTAATTGTTAAAAAACAATTACGCGCCAATCATTAGGCAAGCTTTGTTACGTTGATCTTCACTCCGGGTCCCATGGTAGGAGCTACGACACAGCTCTTTAAATACTGTCCCTTTAATGAAGACGGCTTTGCCTTGTTGATTGCAGCGATCAGGCTCTGGAAGTTGTCCGCTAACTGCTCTTCTGTGAAAGACGCTTTTCCAATAGGCACATGGATAATATTGGCTTTATCCAATCTGTACTCGATCTTACCGGCTTTGATGTCGTTGCCAGCCTTGGTAACATCCATTGTAACCGTACCAGCCTTCGGGTTAGGCATTAAGCCCTTAGGTCCGAGTACACGACCAAGACGTCCTACAACGCCCATCATGTCCGGAGTAGCTACTACAACGTCGAAGTCTAACCATCCCTCGTTCTGGATCTTGGGGATCAGCTCCTCGCCGCCAACGAAGTCAGCGCCTGCTGCCTGTGCCTCGTCTAACTTGGTTCCCTTTGCGAAAACTAATACCTTTACAGTCTTACCTGTTCCGTGAGGCAGTACAACCGCACCACGGATCTGCTGCTCTGCATGACGACCATCACAACCGGTTCTGATATGAACCTCGATTGTCTCATCAAATTTTGCAATCGCTGACTTCTTAGCCAAGCTGATTGCCTCAGCTACATCATACTGAACGGAACGATCAATATTCTTTGCAGCTTCCTGATATCTTTTTCCTCTTTTCATTATAAATTACCTCCTAGTGGTATTAACGGGCTTTTTCGCCCTTCCACGATAAAGTATCAAAAGTCTTTTCGATGAATTTGCCTAAGTTAATTTATTTACTGAATATTATTCCTCAACTGTAACGCCCATGCTTCGGCATGTACCAGCGATCATGCTCATAGCTGCCTCAAGGCTTGCTGCGTTTAAGTCGGGCATTTTCAGCTCTGCGATTTCCTGAAGCTTTGCTTTGGAGATAGTTGCAACCTTGGTCTTGTTCGGAACACCTGAACCACTCTTGATGTTGCAAGCTTTCTTGATCAGTACCGGAGCAGGAGGAGTCTTAGTGATGAAGCTAAAACTTCTGTCTGCGTATACGGTGATCACTACAGGAATAATCAGATCTCCCTGATCTGCCGTTCTTGCGTTAAACTGTTTTGTGAACTCCACGATGTTGACACCGTGCTGTCCAAGGGCAGGTCCAACCGGGGGTGCTGGTGTAGCTTTTCCGGCAGGGATCTGTAATTTAATATATCCTTCTACTTTCTTTGCCATTTGGAAAATTCCTCCTTCTTTGATATAAGAAGATTATAAAGTCTTCTTGACTTCTGCGAAACTTATTTCTACCGGTGTTTCGCGACCGAATAAATCAACATTGATTGTCACGATCTGCTTGTTATGATTCATTGACTGAATGACGCCGACGGTGTCTTTCCAGACACCTCCGATGACGGTAACGGTATCGCCTTCCTCAAAATCTACTGTCACGCCCTCTGTCTTGATGCCCAGATTATGCATTTCCATGTCAGTCAGAGGAACCGGCTTTGATCCCGGTCCGACGAATCCTGTCACACCACGGGTATTTCTGACCACGTACCATGTGTCATCATTCATGACCATGTTGATCAGCACATAACCGGGGAACATCTTCTTCTGAACCTGTTTCTTGACACCGTTCTTCAGCTCTGCCACGTCCAGCATCGGTACGCGAACCTCTAAGATCTGGTCCTCCAGATGACGGTTTTCAATTGTTTTGTCAATGTTGGCTTTTACCTTATTCTCGTAACCGGAATAAGTATGCACTACATACCAATTTGCTTCTGCCATACTGTCACCTCATCCTTCCTATAATCCAACAAGGAAATTCACGCCATACTGGATAATGAAATCCAGGATCGCGATGATCAGACCTAAGATAATTGACGTGATAACAACTGCTGTTGTCTCTTTGGCAACGTTCTCTTTGGTCGGCCAGATAATCTTACGAAATTCAGCCTTCAGACCTGTGAACCAACTTGTTTTCTGGGTTTCGATGTTTTTCTCTGATCCCATGTTATCACTTCCTTTGCTCAGTCTCGGTTTCAATGGATACTAGACTATTTTGTCTCCTTATGCAGGGTATGAGTCTTGCAGAATCTGCAATACTTCTTAGTTTCCATTCTATCCGGATGAGTCTTCTTGTCTTTCGTCATGTTGTAATTACGCTGCTTGCACTCTGTGCATGCTAAAGTAATTCTAGTGCGCACAACTTCCACCTCCGTTATTCTACTTGATTTTAGGCATAAAAAAAAGACCTAC
>JBNMHW010000032.1:0-26649 GCA_050872965.1 bacterium
AGCCGAAGACCGGTATCGTGGAATCATTTGTACCGTCCGACAAACTGTTTGCAACACAGCGTGCCAGCAGCGAATGGGGCGCGAAGATGGGCGTGAAAAACATCGGTGAGCTCAACGATGCGATCGCGAGCGGACGGATCCAGGATATCATGCTCATGCAGGAAGCACAGATGGAGGCACAGATCGGAGATCTCGCAGAGCAGATCGCACAGGCCGGACAGAAGAAATTTATCATGATCGCAGGTCCGTCTTCATCTGGAAAAACGACGTTTTCACACCGTCTGTCAATCCATTTATCGGCGATGGGTATGAAGCCGCATCCGATCCCGCTCGATGATTATTATCTGGATCGTGACAAGACACCGCGCGATGAGAACGGCAACTATGATTTTGAATGTCTGGAAGCGCTGGATATCGAATTGTTTAATAAGGATATGTCTGCATTGCTCGCAGGAGAGCGCGTAGAACTGCCGGTATTCAATTTCAAGACTGGTAAACGCGAATACCGTGGAAAATATATGCAGCTTGGACCGGATGATATCCTCGTGATCGAGGGTATCCACGGCATTGACGATCGGTTGTCATATGCACTGCCGGCGGAGAGCAAGTTCAAGATCTATATCAGCGCGCTGACACAGTTGGCGATCGATGAACACAATGCGCTGCCGACGACAGACGGACGTCTGATCCGCAGGATCGTGCGCGATGCGAGAACACGCAACACATCCGCGCAGGAGACGATCGCAATGTGGGATTCCGTGCGCAGAGGTGAGGAAAAATACATCTTCCCGTTCCAGGAATGTGCGGATTATGTATTTAATTCGGCGCTGCTCTATGAGCTGGCCGTGCTCAAGGTATATGCAGAGCCGCTGCTGTTCAATATCCCGAAAAATGCACCGGAGTATGTGGAAGCGAAGCGTCTGCTGAAATTCCTCGATTATTTTCTGCCGGTGCCGAGCGAGAATATCCATCACAATTCGCTTGTTCGTGAATTCATTGGAGGAAGCTGTTTTAACGTATAGATTTTTACTTGAATTTTCATAAAAATAATGGCATAATAGACACTTGATTGAGCAGGACAGATGATCGCGGCTGCAGCCTGTAGGCATGCAGGTGAGGAAAGTCCGGGCTTCATAGGGCAGGATGCCGGATAACGTCCGGTGGAGGTGACTCCCAGGCTAGTGCAACAGAAATAAACCGCCACTCATGCAGTGGTAAGGGTGGAAAGGCAGTGTAAGAGACTACCGTGCGGCTGGTAACAGCCGTAGCTCTGTAAACCCCATTCGAAGCAAGACCAGAACGAAGCGATTACGTGGCCCGCCAGCTTCAGGTAGGTCGCTTGAGGCGCATGGCGACATGCGTCCTAGATAGATGATCATCCAACGACATAACCCGGCTTATCGTTCTGCTCAATTCTTAAAATATTATTAAATCTGCGGCATATTTATTGACGAAGCTCTGAAAACGAATTAAGATACCTTTTATCGATCGGAATATTAATTCGAATATTAGTTTGAAAGAAGGAATCGGAATGAGAATTCGTGAAAAGATGCAGCAGTTTATGTATGGAAGATACGGAAACGATCAATTGTCCAGAGTATATCTGGGGATCACGCTGGTGCTGCTGGTGTTATCCCTGTTCACACGCTGGACAATTTTTTATGTTGCAGGTATTGCACTGCTGATCTACTGCTATTACCGGATGTTTTCAAAAAATATCGCAAAGATGAGTGCACAGAACCAGAAGTTCTTAAACTGGCGCTACGGACTCGCGGTTAAGAAGCAGAAGACAAAGGTGCACATGGAGCAGCGCAAGGTTTATCATTTTTATAAATGTCCGCAGTGCGGACAAAAGGTGCGGGTACCGAAGGGACGGGGCAAGATCTGTATCACCTGTCCGAAATGTAAGATGGAATTTATTCGCAGGAGTTGAGGAAGAGTAGGATGTTTGGATATATTCATGCGAATGCAAAGGAACTGACGGAAGAGAATAAGATCACTTATCAGGCGTATTACTGCGGGCTGTGCCAGCAGCTCAAGCAAAGCTATGGTAAAAAAGGACAGATGCTGCTCAACTATGATATGACGTTTCTGGTTATTTTACTGAGCGGACTGTATGAGCTGGAGAACACACATCAGGCATACAACTGCGCGCGTTATCCGGGCCGCAGGCAGAATGTATGGATCAATGAGGCGACACGTTATGCGGCGGATATGAACATTTTATTATCGTATCACAATTCGCTGGATGACTGGCGGGATGAGCATTCCGTGCCCAAAAAGATGATTGCAAAGGCATTCCGCAGCGATTATGAGCGCATCGGTGACGCCTATCCCAGACAGTGTGCGGCATTGGAACATTATATGGAGCAGCTCGCACAGGCGGAAGATAGCAGGGAGAAGAATGTGGATCTCGTTGCAGGGCTGACCGGAGAGATGTTAGCGGAGATCTTCGACTGGCGGCAGGATGAATGGTCGGATGAACTGCGCTGCTTTGGATTCTATATGGGCAAGTTCATCTATCTCATGGATGCGTATGAGGATTGTGAGAAAGATCTGAAAAACAGGCATTATAACATTCTCGCAGATGTATACGGGGATGATGAGTATGAGACCTACTGCAGACAGCTTCTCACGAGCATGATGGCAGAATGTGCCAAGTCCTTTGAGCGTCTGCCGATCCTGCAGCATGCGGACATTCTGAGAAACGTATTATATTCCGGCGTGTGGACGCGCTATGAATACAAGCAGCTCAAGCTGCGCAAGAGGGAATTAAAGGAAAAAAAGGCGGATGCGAGCCGCCGGACAAAGGAACTCAAAAAACAACAAAAAGGAAGCAAAAACAGTGGCAAATCCTTATGATGTGCTGGGCGTATCGCCCGGTGCCAGTGATGAAGAAATCAAAAAAGCATACCGCAGTCTCAGCCGGAAATATCATCCGGATGCGAATATCAACAATCCGAACCGCGCGCAGGCAGAGGAACGGTTCAAGGAAGTCCAGCAGGCTTATGACCAGATCATGAAGGAAAAACAGCAGGGCTACAGCTATGACAGCTTCGGAGACCGCGGACAGGGTGGCTACTACGGCGGATTCGGAGATTTCGGTGGGTTTGGCGGTGCCTATGGCGGCAGACAGCAGGCGGGCGGGTCGTCAGACACGGACACGATCGAACTGCAGGCGGCAGCCAATTATATCAATCACCGCTGCTACCGCGAAGCGCTCAATGTGCTGGCGAACATTCAGACACGTTCTGCGACCTGGTATTATTACAGTGCGATGGCGAATGCCGGTACAGGAAACAATGTGACAGCCAAAGAACATATCGCACAGGCGTGTGCGATGGAACCGAACAATATACAGTTTCAGGCATTTCAGCAGCAGTTAAATTATGGTGGGGACTGGTATAGTAACATGGGACGCGGTTACAGCCGTCCGTATGCAGGCAGCAGTTTCTGCTGGAGCTTATGTCTGCTCGAACTTTTATGCAGCTGCTGTTGCAATCCGTACGGATTCCGTTTATAAAATTAAGGATCAGATATCGAATATCTGATCCTTAAATGATATGTTCTAGTTTTTGAATTTTGTTTCGCAATATTTACAGCGATAGACTTCGTGTTCTGCATCTGTGAGCACGAAGATCTGCTCTAACTCCTGTTCGATAGAGGTGATACAGCGGGGATTTTTACAGAAGATCACGTTGTGTACTTCTTTCGGGAGCTGCAGCGCTTTCTTCTCTACGATCTTATCATCCTTGATGACATTGACTGTGATGCGGTGATCGATAAAACCGAGAATATCCAGATCCAGAGCATCGATCGGGCACTCTACTTTGATGATATCCTTTTTACCCATTTTGCTGCTTCTTGCATTTTTTATGATAGCTACGGGGCAGTCGAGCTGGTCGAGCTTGAGATCATGATAGATCCGCAGGCTCATGCCGGCCTGAATATGATCGAGTACAAAGCCCTCGTGAATACCGCTAATATTTAACATATCTTATATACCTCCTATGAATCCACCTTGATACCGAGCAGTGTCAGGATCAAAGCCATGCGCACATATACACCGTACTGGGCCTGTTTGAAATAGACGGCTCTCGGATCGTCATCGACTTCGACAGCGATCTCGTTGACACGGGGCAGTGGATGCAGCACCAGCATGTCCTCGCGTGCGAGGTTCATTTTCTCTTTATCCAGGATGTAGAAATCCTTCATGCGTACATAGTCTTCCTCGTTAAAGAAACGCTCGCGCTGTACACGGGTCATATAGAGGACATCCAGATCTCCGATTGCATCCTCCAGCTTCTCCATCTCGCGGTAGGGGATATGGTTGGCTTCGAGCACATCGGTGCGGATATAGCTGGGCACGCGCAGTTCCTCGGGAGAGACGAGTACGAATTCCACACCCGGATAGCGGATCAGCGCATTGATCAGTGAGTGCACGGTACGTCCGAACTTCAGATCACCGCACAGTCCGATCTTCAAATGGTCAAAATGTCCCTTCAGGCTGTAGATCGTGAGCAGATCGGTAAGTGTCTGGGTGGGATGCTGATGACCGCCGTCGCCGGCGTTGATAACGGGAATACGGGATTTTTGAGAAGCAACGAGTGCGGCACCTTCCTTCGGGTGACGGATCGCACAGATGTCTGCGTAACAGGAGATAACGCGAATGGTATCAGAAACACTTTCGCCCTTGGAGGCGGAACTGCTGTCGGCACTGTGAAAACCGAGAACACTGCCGCCGAGATTCAACATGGCAGCTTCAAAACTGAGTCGGGTACGGGTACTGGGCTCATAGAAACAGGTGGCGAGCTTTTTCCCATCACAGGCGTGAGCATATTTTTCGGGGTTCTTTTCAATGTCGCTGGCGAGAGACAGCAATTGTTCGGTCTCCTCCACCGACAAGTCCAGCGGACTCATTAGATGACGCATGATAATTCCTCCTAGCGTTTTTAATTTTTTCTATCATATAATATCGGATAGAGAAATTCAAGAATTATTTTTAGTCATTTTTTATTCATAAATTAGGCAAAATTATGTATTTTCATGCGTTTCTACCATTGTATTTTCATAGAGGCTACTATATAATACATAAGAATGTAGTTGTGATTGAAAAACACAAGGAGGAATGATTATGAAGAAGAAATTACTTTCAATGGCGCTCGTAGCGATGATGGTAGCTACGATGTTCACTGCCTGCGGCAAAAAAGAATCTACAGGTATGACTGTGACTGACGGTGTACTTACCATGGCGACCAATGCATATTTCCCGCCTTACGAGTACTATGAAGGAGAGAATGTCGTAGGTATCGATGCTGATATCGCACAGGCGATCGCTGACAAGCTGGGCTTAGAGCTCAAGATCGAGGATATGGAGTTTGATTCTATCATCACTGCTGTTCAGACCGGAAAGGCTGATATGGGACTGGCCGGCATGACTGTCACAGATGAGAGAAAGCAGTCTGTCAACTTCTCAGATTCTTATGCAACCGGTATCCAGGTCGTTATCGTAAACGAGGATTCTGATATTGCTACCGTAGATGATCTGCAGGGCAAGAAGATCGGTGTTCAGTTAGCAACGACCGGTGACATCTACTCTAAGGATGATTTCGGTGAGGATAACGTAGAGGAGTACAACAAGGGCGCAGATGCTGTCATGGCATTGAAGCAGGGCAAGGTAGATGCAGTTATCATCGATAATGAGCCCGCCAAGAGCTTCGTAGAGGCAAACGAGGGACTGAAGATCCTCGATACCGAGTATGTGACAGAGGATTATGCAGCAGCCCTGAATAAGGACAATACAGAGCTTCTGGATGCAGTCAACAATGCACTGGCAGAGCTGAAGGAAGACGGTACACTGCAGCAGATCATCGATAAGTATATCGCAGCAGAATAAAACCGGTATGTGAGCACAAGTTCACGAAAATGCAGCTCCCGCAAGCAGTCTGTTTTGCTTTCGTTGCACGAATCATTCCGATGAGCCTTAGCCAAAACTGGCTCGTGTTCAGCAAAGGCTTTCACGAGCCGTAAGTCTCATCTCCATCGTGCAAAGGCAGCAAAATCAGACATGACTTGCTCGCGCTGCTACTTTTTTATGCAATGCGTTTGTAATCACATGATTGGATCTATATCATGGTTTCACAATCACCTGAGGAAAGGGAAAGTGTAAATGAATTGGCTACGGGAATTAATGGATAAAATCGTATATATATTCGTGGAAGACCAGCGGTATATGTACATACTCAAAGGTCTGCGGACGACGATCATCGTCACACTGTTTGCGCTGCTGATCGGTCTGCTGATCGGTATTATCGTAGCGGTGATCCGTACCGCACATGACCAGATGACCGAGTCACGCCGTGGAGGTGTGGCAGGTGTACTGTTAAATATCTTAAATGCGATCTGTCGCGCATATCTGACTGTGATCCGCGGAACGCCGACCATGGTACAGCTGCTGCTCATGTTCTTCGTATTCCTGACGAGCGGTAGCAAGATCGTCGTTGCGATACTGACATTCGGTATCAATTCCGGTGCGTATGTTGCCGAGATCTTCCGTTCCGGTATCATGTCGATCGACAAGGGACAGATGGAGGCCGGACGTTCACTCGGACTGAGTTATGCCAAGACGATGCAGAAGATCATATTGCCGCAGGCGATCAAAAATGTATTGCCTGCACTCGTGAACGAGATGATCACCCTGTTAAAAGAGACTTCTATCTGTGGTTATATCGGACTGAACGATCTGACGCGTGGAGGAGATATTATCAGAGGTATTACATTTGAAGCATTACTGCCGCTGTTAGTTGTGGCAGCGATCTACCTGGTCATCGTCATGTTCTTTACATGGGTCATGAGCAAACTGGAGAGGAGGCTGCGCGAGAGTGATAACCGTTAATCATTTACACAAAAGCTTTGGAGACCATGAAGTATTATGCGATATCAATGAGCATATCGCACCGGGAGAAAAGGTCGTTATCATCGGGCCTTCCGGATCCGGAAAATCCACGTTCTTACGCTGCATGAACCTGTTGGAGCAGCCGACGAGCGGACAGATCATCTTTGATGGCATAGACATCACACAGAAAGGTGTGGATATCAATAAGATCCGTCAGCAGATGGGTATGGTATTCCAGCATTTTAATCTGTTCCCGCATCTGTCGATCAGGGAGAATCTGACACTGGCACCGACCGAGCTGGGACTTATGTCCAAGGATGAGGCAAATGAGGAAGCACTTCGTCTGCTGAAGGTCGTCAACCTGTCAGAAAAGGCAGATACCTATCCCGGACAGCTCTCCGGTGGACAGAAGCAGCGTATCGCGATCGTGCGTTCACTGATGATGAAGCCGAAGATGATGCTGTTTGATGAGCCGACTTCCGCACTCGACCCGGAGATGGTCGGTGAAGT
This sequence comes from bacterium, assembly GCA_050872965.1. Classification (GTDB taxonomy): domain Bacteria; phylum Bacillota; class Clostridia; order Lachnospirales; family Lachnospiraceae; genus W0P33-017. Next base: position 7,406 of record JBNMHW010000032.1, read on the forward strand.
GCTCGGCGTCATGAAAGGGCTGGCTGACGATGGTATGACGATGGCAGTCGTGACACATGAGATGGGATTTGCAAAAGAAGTAGCTACGCGTGTATTATTTATGGATGAGGGTACGATCATGGAGCAGGGTACGCCGGAACAGATCTTTGATGATCCGCACAATGAGCGTACCAAAGAATTTTTATCCAAGGTACTCTAAAAATACTTGCATTTTTATGCATGATGCGCATATAATGATAGTAATAAATGAGAAAATGGTTCAAAAAAGGGAGTAGCCGGCACCGGAGACGGTGTACATCTTCCGTCAGTACGGTTCTGACACAGGCAGAACCCGGAATATGTGTAAATGGCGAGACTTGATGCTGTGTTCACGGCAGAGGTCTCGCCTTTTTTTATTCCTATATAAGATATAAGCGTAAGACGAGATCCTCTGTTAAAAATAAAAAAGGAGGATCTTTTTATGTTGTATGTAGTGTTTCTGGTGATTGGATTTGCGGCATTGATCAAGGGTGCGGACTGGTTCGTGGAAGGCGCGGCGAAGCTCGCGGGGCGTTTCGGTATCCCGCAGCTCGTGATCGGTCTGACGATCGTCGCGATGGGAACGAGTCTGCCGGAGACGGCAGTCAGTATTCAGGGTGCCTGGAAGGGAACGGCGGGGATCGCTGTCGGCAATGTGCTCGGCAGTAATATCTTTAATGTGCTGGTGATCCTGGGGTTGACAGCGTTGTTCGCGGCATTGCCACTGCAGCGCTCCACGATGCTCATAGAGATCCCGTATATGCTGGTCGTGACGATCGCAGTACTCGTGCTCGGCGTGAGCGGAGCATGTATCAGCAGATGGGACGGCGTGATCCTGTGGGCGATGTTTCTGCTCTATCTGGGCTATCTGTGGTGGAGTGTGCGTAAAAATAAGGAAACACAGGAGCAGGAACAGACGCAGGTATCGATCCTGCGGTGTATCGTATATCTGATACTCGGTGTCGTGCTGATCGTCGCAGGCAGTCAGCTGACTGTCGATGGAGCATGCGGGCTGGCCAAGATGGCAGGGCTGAGCGAGCGCGTGATCGGTCTGACGATCGTGGCGTGCGGTACGAGTCTGCCGGAGCTGGTGACATCACTCGTCGCTGCCAGAAAGGACCATGCCGATATCGCGATCGGCAATATCGTCGGCAGCAATATCTTCAATATATTATTTGTCATCGGAACGGCAGCGCTCATCACACCGATCACGTTCGAACCGGTATTTATTCCGGATGCATGGATCGCGTTTGCAGCAGGCGTGCTGTTGTGGCTGGGAGTTGTGCGTAAACGGGCGCTGTCCAGAACATGCGGCGTGATCATGCTGGTATGCTACGGGGTGTATCTCGTGTACCTGATCGGAATGCCGGCGTGAGTTGAACTGTAGGGGACAATATGAATAATTGCGGAGCGAGACTTGCATTTTATACGGAAGTGTTGTATGATAGCAAAAGCAGTAAAAACATGGTAAATAAAACCATGACTGCGATTAAAAGATAAAACCTGCGATTAGTTTTTTGCAAGTTTTGAATGTAAAAAATGCAAGTTGGGAGTGAAAGTATGGATTACCATGAGATGATGGAGCTGGGAGATGATCTGGACCAGCAGTTTGAAGAACTGGTACAGAATTGTCTGATCTCCGGCGCGATCGATCAGGGACTTTATCAGAAATATGACGTAAAAAGGGGATTGCGTGATTCAAACGGAAAAGGTGTGCTGACCGGATTGACAGAGATCTCCGATGTGCTGGCGACCAGAGTGGATGAGGATGGTACATCGCATCCGATCGACGGAGAACTGTATTTTCAGGGTATCAATGTCGTGGATCTGATCGGCGGAAATGCCAAAAAGCGTTTTATGTTTGAGGAAGCAACGTATCTGTTACTGTTCGGCAAGCTGCCGAAGGAAGAGGAACTGGAGAGTTTTGTACAGATCCTGAGCAGTCTGCGGGAGCTGTCGAGCGATTTCGTCAGGGATGTCATCATGAAATCACCTCCGGCGAATCTGATGAATGCATTGCAGAAATGTATTGTATTATTATATTCCTATGATTCCGATCCGGATAACATATCCGTGGACAACGTTTTACGTCAGTCCCTGCAGCTCATCGCCAAGATGCCGCTGATGGCTGTGTATTCCTATTATGCATACCGCCATTTCAGATTGGAAAAGACACTGCTCGTGCGCCCGCCCAAAAAGGATTTGTCGACGGCAGAGAATATCCTGTATATGCTCAGAAAAGACGGATCATTTACAGATCTGGAGGCACGCGTACTGGATGTCGCGCTGGTGCTGCATGCAGAGCACGGCGGTGGTAACAACTCGACATTTACAAACCATGTCGTGACATCATCCGGTACGGATACTTATTCCGCAGTGGCAGCATCCATGTCATCCCTGAAGGGACCCAGACACGGTGGTGCGAACCTGAAAGTCATGCAGATGTTCGAGGATCTGCGCGCCAACTGCAATACATCGGATGAGGATTCGCTGACAGAGTATCTGACTGCGATCCTGGATAAAAAGGCATTTGACCATGCCGGATTGATCTACGGTGTCGGTCATGCGGTCTACACGGATTCCGATCCGCGTGAGGTCATGTTGAAAAAATATGCCAGACTGCTGTCACAGGCAAAGGGCATGGAACGCGAGTTTGAACTGTACGATACCGTAGAGCGTATCGCCTCCAAGCTGATCGCGGAGCGCAGACATCTGTTCAAGCCGATCTGTGCGAACGTCGATTTTTACAGTGGTTTTGTATATACGATGCTTGGAATACCGACAGAACTGTTCACACCGATATTCGCGATCTCACGTATCTCCGGATGGAGTGCGCACCGGTTGGAGGAACTGGTCAACAATGGCAAGATCATCCGTCCTGCATACCGCTATGTGGGTACACATCGTGATTATACATCCGTAGAGGATCGTTAATAGATATCAGACTAAAAAAGGGGAAAAGAAAATCATGAAAATTGGAATTTTAGGCTATGGAAACCTCGGAAGAGGCATTGAAAGTGCAGTACGTCAGAATGATGACATGGAGCTGGTGTGCATCTTTACACGCCGTGATCCGTCATCAATCAAACCCGCGACCGATGGTGTCGCAGTATATTCGGTTGACGATATCGCCAAGATGCAGGGCAAGATCGATGTACTCGTGCTGTGTGGCGGCTCTGCGACAGATCTGCCGCAGCAGACACCGGAATATGCAAAATATTTTAATGTGATCGACAGCTTTGATACACATGCGAGAATCCCGGAGCATTATGCGAATGTCGATCAGGCAGCGAAGGAGAACGGTCATGTAGCGATGATCTCCTGTGGCTGGGATCCCGGTATGTTTTCAATCATGAGACTGTATGGTTCTGCGATCCTGCCGGAAGGCAAGGACTACACGTTCTGGGGCAAAGGTGTCAGCCAGGGACATTCCGATGCGATCCGCAGAGTGCCCGGTGTCAAGAACGGTAAGCAGTACACGATCCCGGTAGAATCAGCCTTAGAGGCAGTCAGAAGCGGTGCCAATCCGGAACTGACGACACGCCAGAAGCATGTGAGAGAGTGTTTTGTCGTAGCGGAAGAAGGCGCAGATCTCGCCCAGATCGAGCAGGATATCAAGACGATGCCCAACTATTTTGATGAGTATGATACGACCGTACATTTTATCTCCGAGGAAGAATTTGTCAGAGATCATGCAGAGATCCCGCATGGTGGATTTGTATTCCGTACCGGTGTGACCGGATTAAACAAAGAGCACAAGCATGTCGTAGAGTACAGCCTGAAGCTGGATTCCAACCCGGAATTTACTTCATCCGTGATCCTCGCATTTGCACGCGCGATCAACCGTCTCTCCAATGAGGGCGTGAGCGGATGCAAGACGGTATTTGATATCGCACCGGCATATTTAAGCCCGTTATCCGGTGAGGAACTGCGTGCACATATGCTGTAATTGCGACTAGAAATATCGTTCTTTTCGTGATACACTAGACGCATGAATGAGATTCATGGACTTTATGCAAACATTAAAATGCTGGAGCAGCAGGATCTGTTCCGGCATTTTTTATGCAGCTTATCAGAAAACAGGCAACAGAAGATCGAAGGGCTGCGGACACAGGATGGCAGGCTGCATTCGCTGGGCGCATGGGTTCTGCTCGACCGGCTGCTGGATGAACACACCGGTCTGCATGAGCGGGAACTGAAGATCGCCTATGGCGCGCATGGAAAACCGTATGTGGAAGGCCGGGAAGATATCCATTTTAACCTGTCACACTCCGGGGACTATGTGCTGGCGGTACTTGCTCCGGCAGAGGTCGGCTGCGATATTCAGCGGATCGGGGCGAGTGGACGCGAAGAGCGGATCGCAGAGCGTTTTTTCACGCCACAGGAGCAGGCGGCATTAGCAGATGGGATGAGTTTTTACCGGATTTGGGCGCGCAAGGAGAGCTGGATCAAATGTGACGGCACCGGGATGGCGCAGGATCTGCGGAACTTTTCCGTGGTGGGTGATCAGACGGAGCGGCATTTGGCCGGGCTGCACGTGGATGGTTATGAGATCGCGGTCTGCTATGCGGGGGAGTGCGAGTATCCGGTGCGGCTTGCGGAGGCTGCATTTATATGAGGATGATAAGTATGGCTGGCGGCTGTGATCACAGTAGTATCCCGATCAGATTGCTCCGATTGTCCGGGCGGTGTCTCGCTGTCTCTTCAGCCTTGGCTCGATGTGTCCTTCGCACACATAGCCTGCGGTTTTCAGCTATGACATGAGAAACGGCTTCAAATCGTTCGCACTTCGCCGGACAAAAGTCGCAACTGACGAGATCTCCTGCACTCGCCACCGCCAGCCCGCGTTACTAAATTTCTTGCGTAAAACAGCAGCGCGAGCAAGACATTGTCTGATTTTGCTGCCTTTGCACGATGGAGATGAGACTTATGACTCGTGGAAGCCTCTGCTGAACACGAGTCGGGTTTTACTAAGGCTCATCGGAATGAACCGTGCAATAAAGCAAAAGTCAGATATGCTTGCGGGAGCTGCGTCCTCGCAGAAAAAGTGATTACAGACAGCCTAGATGATAAATAGTTTCGCGAACGTTTGGAATTTATATATAGAAGAAAGGTGACAACCATGGCAAAACAAAAAGAAGTAAAGACAAATGCAATGCGTATCCTGGAGCGCATGAAGATCCCATTTACGCATCTGACCTATGAGTGCAAGGAATTCGAGGATGGCATCCAGATCGCTGACATGCTCGGACTACCGCATGAGAAAGTGTACAAGACACTGGTCACTGTCGGAGCGAGCAAAAACTACTTTGTATTCGTGATACCGATCGAAGCAGAACTGGATCTGAAGGCAGCCGCCCGTTCCGTCGGGGAAAAATCTGTCGCGATGATCCATGTCAAGGAGATCAATCAGATCACCGGATATATCCGCGGTGGCTGTACAGCGATCGGCATGAAAAAACAGTATGTAACGCGCGTGGACGAGTCTGCAGAGGCGCTGGATACGATCATTGTCAGCGGTGGCAGGATCGGCTCGCAGATCGAACTGGCTCCGGCAGATCTGCTGAAGGCAGCACAGGCCGAGTATGCGAAGATCACGGCATAGATCATGGTGTGATTGCATTTTAGAGCAAGACGTCAAATAAAAAGGTATGAAAAAAGGACATCAGACAGAAACGAGATGCGTTCATCTGATGTCCTTTTGTGATTGTGTCATTTTACCAGGATACGTCCTTGTACTTTTTGCGCAGGCGTCTCGCCTGGATCGCAGTGCGGAATCTCTCAATCGCATTTTCCGGTGCCTTGCCATAAGCGATCGGATAGAGCACCAGTGCCATGAGCAGAGCAGTCATCACATCAAATACCGAATGCTGTTTGATAAATACGGTAGCTAAGATAATGCTGCACATCAGTGTAAAGGATGTGTATTTTACGACCTTGTTATCACGCAGGTTCTCACTCCGCGTCAGTGCAATATGAGCACCGATCGAGTTGAATACGTGGATGCTCGGAAACAGGTTTGTCGCAGTATCCGTCTCCCACAGCCAGCGGACCATCTGGTCAAACACGCCGCTGCCGAGTGTCACACCGTAGCGCATATAGTGTCCGTTCGGATAGACGGTCGATATGACGAGAAAGATCGTCATTCCGGTGAATAAAAAGCCGCATGCGCGTAAATATTCCTGCTTGTCATGCAGATATGTATAGCAGAAAGCAACTGCCACATATCCGAACCACAGGAAATACGGGATGGCAAATACGGATATGAAAGGAATCTTATCATCCAGCTCCATGTGGATCACATGAAAGTGACTCGTCACCGTCCGTTCCAGATAGGCGAACCAAGGCAGATAGATGAGCCAGTAAGCCTGTAGCAGAAGATAACGGTGCTTCCAAAAGAGTTCTTTGAAATTGATGCGTTTCATCTGAAAGTCTCCTATAAATATAATCTTATATCGTAACTTTTCAGAACCCCACCCATACATTCGCAAAAACGCACGATAAATCGTGCTTTCCAGTTGCTATCGCAACTACTTTTGCTCATTACTGGGGCGGTGACTCTATTCGAGCCACCTTACGAATAAGAAAACTGCTACTTACATGCAAGCATGACGTATCAGTTTCTCTTATTCTAATGGGTTCTGAATAGTTACACTTAATATTCAAAATAACAATGATATATTAGCACAAGCATTTTTTGAAAACAATACGGTGCGTGAAAAAATAGCGCCAAAAATCGCGTGGCAGCGGGCGGCATCTATAGGCAAAAGTTCTAATTTTACAAGTACTATAGCATTGTATTGTATGCGGGCATTTGGTATATTAGAAGAATAATCGTGACTATTCAGGACAGGTCGAAGCGGAACCGCGTAGATTGTGACTTTAAACGGAGGTACTTATGGAAAAGCCGATGGAGCGTGTCACAGGGCGTAGGATATGTACGAGATGTCTGCTGCGTGAATTGGCGGGATCAGATAGAGAAAAGCAGGTACAACTGGATCAGATCGAAGCGTACCGGGCTGCGATCAGACAGCAGGATCGCGCAGATGATGCGGTGTACGAGAACCGGCTGCAGATCTGCAGACAGTGTGAGCGTCTGCTGGCGGGCACCTGTCTCGCCTGCGGATGTTATGTGGAACTTCGTGCGGCGGCAAAAGCCTCGCGTTGTCCGAAAAAACGATGGTAACAGGAAGTCTTGTCTGTGGGGGACAAAAAACAAAGAGGGGTATAGCAAATGGCAAAATTAGTGATCAACAATGAGAGCAAAGGCGAAACGATCGCACCTGAGATCTACGGACATTTTTCGGAGCATCTCGGAAGATGTATTTACGAAGGAATCTATGTCGGAGAGGATTCAGACATTCCGAATGAGAACGGAATGCGGACGGATGTAGTGGAGGCACTGAAGGAGATGCGTGTGCCGGTGCTGCGCTGGCCGGGCGGATGTTTTGCAGATGAATATCATTGGATGGACGGTATCGGACCGAAGGCATCGCGCAAAAAGATGATCAATACGAACTGGGGCGGTGTCGTGGAGGATAACAGTTTCGGCACGCATGAGTATTTTGAACTGTGCCGGCAGTTAGGCTGCAAGACTTATATCAATGGCAACCTTGGCAGCGGTACGGTGCGTGAGATGAGCGAATGGGTAGAATATATGACGTTTCGCGGAGAGTCGCCGATGGCGCAGATGCGCAGGCAGAATGGGCAGGATGAGCCGTGGACGGTCGATTATTTCGGGATCGGCAATGAGAACTGGGGATGCGGAGGCAATATGCGTCCACAGTATTATGCAGATGAATACCGCAGATATCAGACTTATGTGAAGAATTACGATGAAGATCACAGAATCAGCAGAATCTGCTGCGGTGCAAATGTAGACGATTATGCGTGGACGAGAAGTGTGCTGGAAGCCTGCTATGATCACAGCGAGCCGGCGGCACATGGTTTTATGGAAGGCTTGTCTCTGCATCACTATACGCTGCCGGAGATGTACGGCGACTGGAACAGCAAAGGCAGCGCGACAGAGTTCTCGGAGGAGATCTTTTATCAGACCCTGAAACGCAGCTATTATATGGAAGAACTGATCCGCAGACACGGCGCGATCATGGATGAGTTCGATCCGGACAGACAGATCGGCATGATCATCGATGAGTGGGGCATGTGGACTGATGTGGAGCCGGGCACCAATCCGGGATTTTTGTATCAGCAGAATACGATGCGGGATGCGCTCGTGGCAGGCATGAACCTGAATCTGTTCAACAAGCATTGCGACCGGGTACGGATGGCATGTATCGCACAGATGGTCAACGTACTGCAGGCGGTGCTGCTGACCGACGGAGAGCAGATGATCAAGACACCGACCTATCACGTCTTTCATATGTATCGTCACCATCAGGGAGCGACATTGTTACACAGTGAGCTGCTTCATGCCGGCACGGTGGGAAGCGGTGAGAATGAACTGCCGAAGGTGATCGAGTCTGTATCAGAAGATCAGGATGGTGTGATCACTGTGACACTGACGAACAATTCATTGGAAGCAGCAGAGTCAGTAGATATCCGGCTGGTATCGGACGGTGCATCTTATCAGGTCACAGAGGCGTCTGTCGTGACCGGAGCAATGAATGCACACAATACATTTGAGGATCCAAAGGTCGTTACCGAGCAGACTTTTGAGGCTTATCAGAAAACCGCAGACGGTGTATGCGTAGAACTGCCTGCGTGCAGTGTGGTCTGCCTGCGCCTGAGCAGATAAAAATAAACCTTTTCGGTGCTATTTTTGGTAAAAATGTTGCAAACAGCGTTCGGGTGATTGCATTGGCTCGGACGCACAGTTATAATAGAATACAGGAAAACGGCGGTGGAAGCGGGAACGTTTTTCGCCGTCTTTTATGTTGTAGGAACGTAATGGAGGAGGATATATAAGCATGCAGCAGAAATTAGTAGACAAATTTACGGAATTATTCGGATCGGAAGGGGAGATCCGTACCTATTTTGCACCGGGACGCGTGAATCTGATCGGTGAACACACGGATTATAACGGAGGACATGTTTTCCCGTGCGCGCTGACGATCGGTACTTACGGTGTCGTGCGCCGGAGAGAGGACCGGGTACTTCGCTTTTATTCGATGAATTTTGAGCAGCTCGGTGTGATCACATCCAGCCTTGATGAATTGCAGCCGGATCCCGCGGCTGACTGGACGAATTATCCGAAGGGAGTTATCTGGGCATTCGGTGAGAAGGGCATGCCGGTCACGCAGGGCATGGATCTGCTCCTGTTCGGAAATATACCGAACGGATCGGGGCTCAGCTCATCCGCATCGGTCGAGGTGCTGACCGGATATATCTTAAAGGATCTGTATGGCGCAGATGTGACCAATCAGGATATCGCGCTGATCGGACAATATTCCGAGAACAAATTCAACGGAGTCAACTGTGGCATCATGGATCAGTTCGCGATCGCGATGGGTAAGAAGGATCATGCGATCTTTTTAGATACGGCGACACTGGAATATACCTATGCGCCGATCGTATTAAAAGATGCGAAGATCGTGATCTCATGCTCGAATAAAAAACGCGGACTGGGTGATTCTAAGTATAACGAGCGCCGCGCAGAATGTGAGAAGGCGTTAGAGGAACTGCAGCAGTATGCAGGTATCAGCAGTCTGGGCGAACTGAGCGAGGAAGAGTTCGAACAATATAAGGGCGCGATCAAGGATGAGGATCGCATGAAGCGCGCAAAGCATGCGGTATATGAGAACCAGCGCACGATCCATGCGGTAGAGGCGTTACAGAAGGGTGATCTCGAGCAGTTCGGAAAGCTCATGAATGAGTCTCATGTGTCGCTGCGCGATGACTATGAAGTGACCGGTATCGAGCTGGATACGCTGGCAGAGGAGGCATGGAAGATCGACGGAGTGATCGGATCGCGTATGACCGGAGCCGGATTCGGCGGATGTTCGGTCAGCATCGTGAAAAATGAAGCAGTCGATACATTTATCGAGCAGGTAGGCAAGGCATATCTGGAGAAGATCGGCTATGCGGCAGATTTTTATGTCGTAGAGATCGGAGACGGCCCGGTGAGACTGGCGTAAGCTTCTTTTATGGAGGGAAAATGATATGAGTGGGAACAATATAGAGAAAAACATACTGGATCTGACAGATTATGCACTTGCGACCGGACTCATTGATCCGTTGGATACGACCTATACGATCAACCGGCTGTTGGAACTGTTGGAACTGGATGAGATTGATGAGCAATTATTGAATGACTGGAAGCAGCGCACACCGATGACGAGACAGCAGGCAGAGGATGCACTGGAGGATCTGTTGAACGATATGTGCGATTATGCATATGCAAAAAGCATCACGACGGAGAACAGTATCGTGTACCGCGACCTGTTTGACACGAAGATTATGAGCGTGCTCATGCCGCGCCCGAGTGAAGTGATCGGAAAGTTCCGTGACCTGTACGCACACGAATCTGCACAGGCAGCGACAGATTATTTTTACACATTGAGCCGTGACAGCAACTATATCCGTCGTTACCGGATCAAAAAGGATCTGAAGTGGACGGCTGATACGGAGTATGGCACACTGGACATCACGGTCAATCTCTCCAAGCCGGAGAAAGATCCGAAGGCGATCGCGGCTGCGAAGCTCGCAAAGCAGAGCGGTTATCCGAAATGCCTGCTCTGTCCGGAAAATGAGGGTTATGCAGGACGGGTGAATCATCCGGCGAGACAGAATCATCGGGTGATCCCGGTGACGATCAATGACAGCGACTGGTGTTTTCAGTATTCGCCGTATGTGTATTATAATGAGCACTGCATCGTGTTTAACAGGCAGCACATTCCGATGAAGATCGAGCGTGCGACATTCGGAAAGCTGTTAGACTTTGTGGAGCAGTTCCCGCATTATTTTGTCGGAAGTAACGCGGATCTGCCGATCGTCGGCGGTTCGATCCTAAGCCATGATCATTTTCAGGGTGGACACTACGAATTTGCGATGGCAAAGGCACCGATCGAGAAGACGATCACCTTTGAAGGGTATGATGATATCGAGGCAGGTATCGTCAGATGGCCGATGTCTGTGATCCGTCTGAGCGGAACGGATAAAAAGCGTCTGATCGATCTCGCGGACAAGATCCTGCTGACCTGGCGGGGATACACGGATGAGGATGCATTTATCTATGCCGAGACGGATGGCGAGCCGCACAATACGATCACACCGATCGCACGTATGCGTGACGGACGGCTGGAACTCGATCTGGTACTGCGCAACAATATCACGACTGAGGAACATCCGCTGGGCGTCTATCATCCGCATGCAAAGCTGCATCATATTAAAAAAGAAAATATCGGCCTGATCGAAGTCATGGGACTGGCGGTATTACCGGCCCGTCTGAAGGACGAGATCGCGGGACTGGCAGATGCGATCGTCGCAGGCAAAGATCTGCGCGCGGATGAACAACTCGAAAAGCATGCCGACTGGGTCGATGAATTTCTGCCGAAATACGATTCTGTCACAGCAGACAATGTGACGGATATCATCAAAAAGGAGATCGGACTGGTATTCTCAGAGGTATTGGAGGATGCCGGTGTGTATAAATGCACACCCGAAGGACGCGCGGCGTTTGCGCGGTTTATCGATGCGGTCAAATAGAAAACAGTAAATATGTGAAAGACTCCGGTACATGGAAGCAGTATTCCGTGTACCGGTTTTTTCACGATTTTTTATGACCGAATCACTGTTTGCATTATGGGAATGTCTGTGATACAATCAAATTCATATGAGCAAAAATAAGAACATGCAAAAGACAACTGAAAAAAAAGACAAAAATAAAAACAGGAATGCAGCATCCAACCGCAGAAACCGCAATATTCCGCGCTGGGACAAGCTTGATAACACGGCACATCTGTTTCCGGTGATCGCGGGAGAGAGCATGACGAACACCTACCGGATCGCCGCAGAGCTGACCGAGGATGTGGACGGAGCTATTTTACAGGAGGCGCTGGATCTGGTGCTGCCGAAATTCGATCTCTTTAATGTGCGTATGCGCACCGGATTTTTCTGGTATTATTTTGAGGAAAACGGCAAAAAGGCACCGACTGTGCGGGAGGAGCACACCTATCCGTGCCGCTATATCCAGCCGAATAAGAACCGGGGCTATCTGTTCCGCGTCAGTTATTATAAGAAGCGGATCAATCTGGAAGTGTTCCATGTGCTGACCGATGGCATGGGCGGGATCAATTTTCTGAAAGAACTGACGTACCAGTATCTGAGACTGGCACATCCGCAGCTGCGGGAGCAGGTCGGCGATACGCTGAGTACGAATACTTCACTGAACCGCGAGGACAGCTTCCTGCGGAACTACCGGAAAAGTGCCAAGAAGGGCTACCAGTCCAAGAAGGCATTCGCGATCAAGGGAGAGCGTCTGGACAAGGAAGAGTTCGGTGTGATCCATGGATATGTGAAGATACCCGCGCTCAAAGAGGTGTGTCATAAGCGGGGAATGAGTATCAACGAATATCTGGTGGCGACCTATGTGTGGAGTATCTATAAGGAATGTCTGCATGGCATGACGAGTGACCGTGCGATCCGCGCCGCGGTTCCGGTCAATCTGCGGCCGTTTTTTGACTCGGTGACGACGAAAAACTTTTTTGCAATGGTATCGGCAGAGCTGATTCCGGATCGTGAGAATCTCACCTATGAGGAGGTGTGCGAGCGGGTCAGGGCCAGCCTGCGTGAACAGATCAACAAGGAGCATCTCGAGAAGCTGTTCTCGTACAACGTATCCAACCAGCAGAACCTGTTTGCCAGTGTCGTGCCGCTGTTTCTGAAAAATCTGGCGATCAGGCTGGTCTATACGCAGTCTGCGCTCGCCAATACGACGACGATCACCAATATCGGTAATATCCGTCTGGAGCCGGAATATGAGCCGTATGTACAGATGTTCCATGCGTTTCTGGCGATGAGTAAGGGACAGCTGCTCAAGGCGACGATCTGTTCTTATCGCGATACGCTGGCAGTCACGTTCAGCTCCGTGCTGGCACAGGCGCATGTACAGCGGACATTTTTCAGACAGCTCGCGGCAGATGGTCTGGAAGTCGTCATAGAAAGTAATGGGGTGTATGAATGAGTAAGTGCAGACAATGTCAGGTGATCGTCCGGGATGATTCACAGATCTGTCCGTTATGCAATTGCGTATTGGATGCAGATGATCAGGTGGATGATCAATATCCGGACATCTGGGCGAAAAATCATGTATTAAAGCTGCTGATCCGTATCTATCTGTTCGTGTCGATCGTTACGGAAGGGTTGCTGGTGGCGTTAAATGTCATCTATTTTAATGGGATCTATTGGAGTGTGATCGTCGGTGTGGTGCTGGCGTATGTATATCTCACACTTGCATATACTGTGAGCTACAGCCGGGCGGGATACCGCATGAAGATCATCGTCGGTGTGGCGGGAGCCGTGTTGCTGCTGTTTGTCATCGACCATGTGCTCGGCAATAACGGCTGGTCGATGAACTATGCATTTCCGGCAGCACTGCTGGCAGTGGATGCGACCGTACTGTTTCTGATCATATTTAACAGGAAAAACTGGCAGAGCTATATCTGCTTTGAGATCGCGATGATCTTTTTCAGCATGATACCGGTGATTCTTGGCTGGGTCGGGGTGATACGGACGATCCAGTTCTCCTATGTAGCGCTCGCCGCAGCGGTGTGCCTGTTTCTGGGTACGGTGATCATCGGTGGCAGGCGTGCAACGACGGAACTTAAACGAAGATTTCACATAAAATAACAGAGGGATTATGACAGAAAATAAAGTAAGCAGACAGGGAAAACTGATGTGTCAGGCGATCGCAGCTCTGACGAAGGAAAACCTGATCGGACAAAAATTCAAAAATGGAGAGATTCGCAAAAAGATCGTGGAACCCGCCAGTCACTGGAAGTGTCCGGAATGTTTTACCAACACGATCATAGAACTCGCCAATTGTCAGGCAGAGCTGCTCGAATTTGAGCAGCCGAACCATGAGAAAGTGATCCTGCAGCTGCACGGCGGCGGATATATCGGTGGTATGAGACATGCTTACCGTTCATTTGCAGGATTATATAATGAAGTAGGACGACGCTACAGCGTATTGTCTGTGGATTACCGGATCGCACCGGAGCATGTGTTCCCGGCAGCACTCATCGATGCGCTGGACGGTTATGAATGGCTCCTGCGGAACGGTTATACGGAGGATCAGATCATCGTGGCAGGTGATTCTGCGGGAGGTGGACTGGCGCTGGCGCTGTGTCTGGCACTGAAGGAAAACGGACGCGAACTGCCGTGTGGGATCATCGCGATGTCTCCGTGGACAGATATGACGGCGAGCGGGCCTTCCTATCAGGAGAATTTTGACAAAGATCCGTTGTTTGGCGGTACGGACGATTCGATGATCAACAATCGCGAGTATGCGGCGGGTGAGGATCTGACCAATCCGCTGCTGTCACCGCTGTTTGGTGACTATGAGGGATTTCCGCCGATGCTGATCCAGGTCGGCTCGTATGAGATGCTGTTGTCCGATTCGGTGCTGCTCGCGCAGAAGGCGAAGGAAGCAGGAGTAAAGGTGCGTCTGAGTATCTATGAAGGCATGTTTCATGTCTTTCAGATGGCACCGCTGACTCTGCCGGAATGCAAGCGTGCATGGGTAGAGATCGGTCATTTTATAGAGGAGATATCCGGTGAGCATACAGATGAATAATTGCAGGCTTTGTCCGAGAGCATGTGGTGTCGACCGCTCGCAGGGCAAGCGGGGTGTCTGCGGAGAGACGGATGTGATCCGGCTGGCGCGGGCAGCGCTTCACTATTGGGAAGAGCCGTGCATCAGTGGGAGCGCCGGGAGCGGAGCGGTCTTTTTTACCGGCTGCCAGCTGCGGTGTGTCTATTGTCAGAATCAGCCGATCGCCCACGGATCTGTCGGAAAGGCAGTCACAATCGGGCGGCTGGTGGATATCTTTTTTGAGCTGGAAGGACAGGGCGCGCGCAATATCAACCTGGTGACACCGGATCATTATATTCCGCAGATCGCGCAGGCGATCCGTATGGCCAGGGACAGAGGCCTGAAACTGCCGTTTGTCTATAATACGAGCAGCTATGTGTCGGTAGAGGCATTGCAGGAACTCGAAGGGCTGATCGATATCTATCTGCCGGACCTGAAATACCTCGACAGTACACGTGCGAGGGACTATTCCGGGGCGGAGGATTATCCGCAGGTTGCGATGGCTGCGCTGCGGGAGATGCACAGACAGGTGGGAACAGCCGTGTTTGCAGACGTGGAAGGGGAAGAGGAGCCCCTGATGCGCCGGGGCATGATCGTGCGTCATCTGCTCCTGCCGGGAGCGCTCGCGGATGCGATGCGTATCGTGGCATATCTGTATGAGACATACGGAGACGATATATATATCAGTCTGATGAGCCAGTATACGCCGGGAGAGGCTGTGGCAGACCATCCGCTGCTGCGGCGCAGGGTACGCAGAAAGGATTATGAGGCACTGGTCGATGAGGCGATCCGGCTCGGCGTAGACAATGCCTATATTCAGGAGGGCTCTGCGGCAGACGAGAGTTTTATACCGGCATTTGATTATGAAGGTGTGTAAAGGGTAGGATATGGAGGAAAACATATATGTCAAACTATGATGAAAATGAATTTAAGGAAATCGTGGACGCTCCGGGCACACCTGATCAGAACAGTGCCGGAACAACCACAGCGCATACAGATTCCGGAAACGGAGAGGAACAAAAGCACGAGAAGCACTGCTATATCTGTGGCAGACCGGAATCCGTGACCGGACCGCTCATCCGTATACCGAATGATATCAGTATCTGCAAGGACTGTATGCAAAAGACGTTCGATACGATGAATCATGCGGGATTTCCGCTCGGGGATATGGGATTTGGCCTGAGTGGAATGCAGCATTCGGATCAGGAGTCCGATGATAAAACGCCGTCCGGAATGCCCGGGATCAGCATGATCAATCTGTCGGATCTCGCTGGAATGATGCCCGGCATGCATCGTGCGAAAAAGAAAAAGCCGAAAAAAGACAAACAGGTGCAGCCGGTACTTGACATCCATTCGATTCCTGCGCCGCATAAGATCAAGGAGACGCTTGACGCGTATGTGGTCGGTCAGGAGCATGCGAAAAAGGTCATGTCGGTAGCCGTGTATAACCACTACAAGCGGATCTTCTCCGATGATGAGAATGCGCAGGATGGCATAGAGATCGAGAAGTCCAATATGCTTATGGTCGGCCCGACCGGATGTGGCAAGACGTATCTGGTCAAGACACTGGCCAGACTGCTCGACGTGCCGCTCGCGATCACGGATGCGACCTCGCTGACAGAGGCAGGTTATATCGGTGATGATATCGAGAGCGTAGTGAGCAAGCTGCTCGCGGCGGCAGATGATGATGTAGACCGCGCAGAGCACGGCATCATCTTCATCGATGAGATCGATAAGATCGCAAAAAAGAAAAATGCACATCAGCGCGATGTGAGCGGAGAGAGCGTCCAGCAGGGCATGCTCAAGCTGCTCGAGGGCGCGGAGGTAGAAGTACCGGTCGGCGCATCCAGCAAGAATGCGATGGTGCCGATGGAACTGGTCAACACGAAGAATATCCTGTTCATCTGCGGCGGTGCATTCCCGGAGATGGAGGAGATCATCAAGGAGCGCCTGAATAAGAATTCTTCGATCGGTTTTCAGGCAGATCTGAAGGATAAATATGACGAAGAAGAGAACCTGCTCAAATACGTGACAGTCGAGGATGTGCGTAAATTCGGCATGATCCCGGAGTTTATCGGCCGTCTGCCGATCCTGTTCTCGCTCGATGCGCTCGACGAGGATATGCTCGTGCGGATACTGACCGAGCCGCGCAATGCGATCATCAAGCAGTACAAAAAGCTGCTGTCCTATGACGAGGTCGATCTGGAGTTTGAGCCGGATGCATTGTATGCAATTGCAAAACGCGCAAAGGAAAAAGAGGTCGGAGCACGTGCGCTGCGTGCGATCATTGAGGAGTTCATGCTGGACATCATGTATGAGATCCCGAAGGATGACAATATCGGTAAGGTCGTGATCACGAGAGATTATATCGAAAATCACGGCGCACCGCAGATCATCATGCGTTCGGTACCGCAGCTGACGACATCTGCACATTCATAGTCTGTATCAGACAGCCTTCCCCGTAACAAGGGAGGGCTGTTTTCATATGCTAATATGATGAGAATGATCCGGAGAGATGATGAATGGATGAACAAACCTGTAAAAATGCGATCTATTCCAATGACTGGTATGATCTGATGCTGCGCAATGAGGATATCGCGCCGCAGCCCGGACCGGTGGACTGCGTGATCAACGTGGACGGTGCCTATCAGATGTGGTATTTCAGGCGGGGATTCCTGCCGGAGATCAATTATACGACTTATACTTACAGTGCGGTACCGAAATGTTTTACACCGTTATCGGAACAGGCACTGGATGCGAGCGGTATCCTGAGCATCAGGGAGCAGCCGAACCTGGCATTGACCGGAGAGCGTGTCCTGATCGGTATCATAGACAGCGGCATCGATTATACAAATGCAGCATTCCGCTATGAGGATGGCAGCAGCCGGATCGTGGCACTGTGGGATCAGTCGGACGAGAACGGTGTACCGCCGACAGATTTTTATTACGGACAGGAATATACGACAGAGCAGATCAATGAAGCACTGGCAAGTGATGATCCGCGTCTGATCGTACCGGAAAATGATCCGGTCGGACACGGAACAGCCGTGGCTGCTGTGGCAGCGGGTTCTGTCAATCCGGTGACGGGATTTTCCGGGGCTGCGCCGTATGCGGATCTGGCGATCGTCAAGCTCAAGGATGCAAAGCCATATTTGCGGGATTTTTATTTTATACCGGATGGAGTGGCGGCATATCAGGAGAATGATATCATGCTGGGGATCGATTATCTGAACCGGCTTGCACTGGCACGCAGTCAGCCGCTCGTCATACTGGTGGCACTCGGAACGAATAACGGTGCGCACGGCGGAGAGACGTATCTGGCGGGCTATATGGATGATGTCGGGCAGAGACGGCGCCGTGTTATCGTCACGGCGGCAGGCAACGAGGCGAATGCGAGACATCATTATTATGGAGAGATCCCTGACCGGGACAGCTATGCAACGGTAGAGATCAACGTGGAGCGTGCGATGAGCGGATTTTTTGTGGAAATGTGGTCGAGGGAGCCGGATCTGTATGAGATCGCGGTCGTATCGCCTGCGGGTGAACGGCTGTCGCGTGTCGCATCGGAGCGGCAGGGCAGGAGAGAGTATGTATTTATACTGGAGGGAACATCACTGACGGTGGATTACCGGATCGTGGGTGGCCGGAGTGCCAATCAGATGATCTTTCTGCGGTTTGAGCGGCCGACGATGGGCGTGTGGAAGATCCTCGTCTATCCGAAAAACTATGTTTACGGTACGTTTCATATGTGGCTGCCGATCAGTGCCTTTTTGGAGGCTCCGGTCTATTTTCTCTCGTCCAATCCGGATGTGACGCTGACTGTACCGGGAACTGCCGGTACACCGATGACGGTCGCTGGCTATAATGACCGTACCGGAGCATTGTATCTGGATTCGGGCAGAGGCTATACGACGGATGGCTCGATCAAGCCGGATTTTGCAGCGCCTGCAGTCGATATCGAGGGGCCGGAAGATCTGGCGCATACGGGTACTTCCTATGCGGCGGCGATCACTGCGGGTGCGGCGGCGATGTATTTGGAGTGGGCGGTCGTGCGTGGCAATCTGCCATCGGCGAATACGGTGGATGTCAAGAGTGAGTTTATACGGAGTGCCGCACAGACGCCGGGGATGCTGTATCCGAACCGGGAGTGGGGCTATGGCAGACTGGACCTGGTGCAGACGTTCCGGGGGCTGGCGGGTCTCTCCTAAGCGTGGACTGGTATTTTCAGTCAAAATCTGATACACTGGTAGCTATTATATAAGTGATTGCGAAACTATTTTTAAGCTGGGCTGTCTGGCTGTGGTCACAGCAGTATCCCGATCAGATTGCTCCGGTTGTCCGGGCGGTGTCTCGCTGTCTCTTCAGCCTTGGCTCTTATGTGTCCTTCGCACACATAGCCTGCGGCTTTCAGTTTTGACATGAGAAATGTTATCGCATCGCTCGCACTGCGCCGGAC
>JBNMHW010000033.1:0-26135 GCA_050872965.1 bacterium
CGCCAAACCCGTCTGTCATCATCTGCATTTCGCCAAATAAATTCGACTCTCTGCATCTGATTGCCATCCTGTTTTTTCTCGTTTGTTTTCAAATCTTTCAAGGTTATTTCACTGTTCAGTTATCAATGTTCTTTTGTTCTGCTCTCGTCAAGCAGCTTTTGTATTATATCAAAGCTTTTATCGCTTGTCAAGAACTTTTTTAAATTATTTTTTGCTGTGTGTTCGACTTTTTTCTCAGTCGTTCGCGACAGCTTGTTTATATTATCATCTCAAACGGCTGTTGTCAACACCCTTTTTTATTTTTTTCATATTTTTTAATTTATAGCTGTATACTGCTGCCGAGCCAGCTATATACCAGCCCCAGTACGATCAGTCCTTTAAAGAATCCGATCAGCACACCTAACGTACGGTTCATCCCTCCAAGTATCGGAATGTGATTTACGATACCGAGCAGCCTGCCGATCCAGCGCAGTACAAACATACATACAAGAAAACCACCAAATGTTGCGATCCCTCCCTGAAAGATCGTTACATGTTTCATCGCTGCCCACAGACACGCTAATGCCAGTACGATCTCCGCCACTGTATACAGCTCGCGCAGGAATCCTATATAATATCCGCGCAACGCACATGCAAATAACCAGATGAATGCTATGATGATTACGACATTTTTACTGATCTCTATCATTTCAGTTTTACCTTCTGCGTTTCTCCTTCTAATATAAATGTGTACTCTGTCTGCAGTTTTCCTGACAAAACTTTGTAGATATATTCGTTGAACTGATACTTGAACTTGCAAATCCCCTTTGAATTATAGATCTCACAGCTATCATCTCCCAGTATACACAACTCTCCGTTCTCCAGCAGTTCTATTTTTTTGCAGTCCGTGTCAAATGCCAGTTCCTGTTCCTGCTCGCCGGAGAGCCGGTACAGCTCCAGCCGCTGCTTGCTGCCCTTGCCACCATCATAGACGAGCCCAAAACGGGTATCATTATAAAAAATGCTCTTCACCTCGTCCTTTAACTCAATGACTTTGCTCTCTGCCGGTTTCTGTGCTCCCGTGAATAAAATAACTTTGTTGTCTCCAAAGGCTACCATCGTATCTTCTGCCAGATAGCGGATCTGCGGAATGACAATGTCCTCATAGGTATAGGAACTGACAATTTTGTCAATCGCATTCTGCCCAACTGCACCGAAATTATAAAATGCAATGACAGTCTTCACCGTTCCGCCATTGATATCCAGCATGGATACTGCCATTTTTTCTCCGTTTTCAGATAATGCCAGATCCAGCGGATAACCGCTGTTTTGCACATGCAGTTCTCCTGCCGCAAGCTGGTTCCCGGTCTTGTCATACAACTGCAAATAACTCGTCCCATCATTTTCCATCAATATAGCGACTGCCCCCTGCGCCGCAATACTGACTTTACGGATCGGCATCGTCGTATGGATGCTGCCCTGCAGATTGACCGTATCTAATATATAGACCTGTGTTCCGCCCTGTTCATAGATAGCTGCATAATTGCCTCTGGTCTCGATCACCGGCTGATCCATCTCATACGTCTGGTTCCAGATCAAATTGCCGGATGTATCTGTATAAACCGCGCCGTCGTTGGTATATCGCAGCAGTTTTCCCTGAAACTGTGCATATTCGGAGGCTCCGGTATCATTGCGCTCCACGGATGAAACGACATCATAATCGCTATAGGTCTTATTTTGATAATAAACATATGTCACTGCTGCCGCAATACCGATCAAAATCAGAATACCCAGTACCAGCGCTGCCACTTTGCGGCGATGAACCCTGATTTTTTTATCTAATGCTTCCCGATCTACCTCTACCGTGTGGAGATTATGCTTTTGTATCTTAGCCATGCGGTTTTCTCTCTTTCCCATCTGAAATCATAATGTTTTTCCATTATAACACTATTTATCCAATAATAAAAGTTTCTGTCCGGCATATATCTTGTTCTCATCTTCAAGCTCATTGAGTTCACATAACTGCTTCGTATAATCTTTTCCGTACAGTTTCTGGCTGATTCCGAGCAGGCTCTCTCCTTTTTCGACAATATAATAATCCTGTTTTGCAAATGCCGGTGTCTCCTCTGACGTCTCTTCTGTTTTTTCCGGTTCATCGGGTTTATCGGATGATTCGACTTCCGATTCCGGCTGATCTTCTGTCTGCGTGTCTGCTTTGGTGTCTGTCTGTGTGTCTGACGGGGCATCTGTCTGTGTATCCGTCTGCTCATTTGTTTGTTCATCTGACTGCGTATCAGCAGGGGCATCCATTCCGGCGTCGATCCGGGACTCTGTCTGAATCTGCGGACTCATCTGCTGGGGTGTCACCTGATGTGGCTGCGCAGTCTGATCTGATTCTATCACCGATTCCACTTCCGGCTCTGCTTGTATTTCTGATTCCGGCTTGTCCGGAGCTGCCTCCAGAAAAGACACTGCCTCCTCCAGCCGCTCGATCTTGCCTGCACTGCTCATCATGTTCACACCCATCGCAGTGACAGTAACCAGCAATGCCAGACATGAGGCATAGATAAATGTCTGAAATACTTTTCCTCCTCTGCGATTGTTTTTCGACGTGATCTCACGGTAACTGGTCACGACTGCTTTCTGCGGATCGATCTCCGGCTGGTGCTCGTTCTCATCCTTTCCCTGCATCATATAATCACGCATTTGAGGATTTTTCTCATAATATACATAATAACCGTCCCGCCTGCGGAGCATATTTTTCTCGTACACATAAAATGCTTCTTCTTTTTCGAGCGAATCCATGAGAAATGCAAATTTTTCCTGTCCCTGAAATGCTTTCCGGTGAATCTGTTCCAGACTTCCGGTGAGTTTCGCGCAGTCTCCAGCTACATCCATGCCCCATCCGAGAATCTCTACCTGATCATAGTAACATTTTACATCCTGATAGACACCGCCCCACATCAGATCCGTAAATTCCGGCATGCCATCCTTGAAATATTCATCCGGAATATGTACCAGACCACTGATAAACAGATATTTCTGCCCACTTTCCTGCCAGCGCGTTCCGACAAAGATACTGCCGCGATGTGCCCATCCGCTCCGTCCGTTTCCATGCAGATAAGTATAGACATAATCTTCCATATAAATACGCACGGATCCCTGTACATTTCCGATCTGCCGGATATTCTTCGGTAACTGGCGTCTTCCCTTGTCCTCTTTTGCATTTCGATCTGACATACTGTTATCCATTGACAGATACCCCCTTCTTTTACTTTGAGCTTACCTTATCACGGAACATATGCAAAATTTGCCGAACAGTGTAGATGCACATAAAAAAAGAGACTTTTGCAGAAATATCGTTTCTAAAACAATATTACCGACAAAAGCCCCTCTTCTTTTTTATAATTCTGTTCTGCCTTCAAGTGCCCGCAGCAGCGTCACTTCATCTATATATTCCAGATCTCCCCCCACAGGTACTCCGCTGGCGATACGCGTCACCTTGATACCTGTCGGCTTGATCAGCTTACTGATATACATCGCCGTCGTCTCTCCTTCCAGTGAAGAATTGGTCGCGATAATGACTTCCTCTACATCTCCCTGCAGACGCTGCATCAGCTCTTTGAGACGGATATCACCCGGTCCGATGCCGAGCATCGGCGAGATCGCTCCATGCAGTACATGATAAACCCCCTCGAACTTTCCGGTCTTTTCGTAGGCTGCGAGATCTCTCGTATTTTCTACGACCATGATCACCTTGTGATTGCGCTTTTCATCCTTGCAGATCGGACAGAGCTCATCATCTGTCAATGTGAAGCACTGTTTGCAATATCGGACATTCTCCCGCGCATCCGTGATCGCAGATGCCAGACGCGTTGCGTCCTCTTTTGGCATATTCAGAATATGAAATGCCAGTCGCTGTGCTGTCTTGGAACCGATACCGGGAAGCATGGACAATGCCTCCACCAGCTGATTGATCTGTTTACTGTAATAATCCATGTATCGAATCGTCCTTTCCTATTGCATTCGAAATCCGCATTAGAAAGGCAGACCGCCGAGACCTCCCATGCCACCGATACCGCCGGTGATCTTGGACATGGACTGCTGGGAATAATCATCCATCTGGCGCAGCGCCTCATTTGTAGCTGCCATGATCAGATCCTCCAGCATCTCTACATCATCCGGATCTACCGCTTCAGGATCAATCTTGATCTTTGTCACTTCTTTTTTACCGGATACAGTTACCTCTACCACACCGCCGCCTGCTGCCGCAGTGATCTCCTTTTCCTCGATCTCCTTGCTCGCTTCCTCCATCTGACGCTGCATCTTCTGCGCCTGCTTCATCAGATTATTCATATTTCCGGGCATTCCACCGGGAAATCCTCCTCTTTTTGCCATCTTTATATCCTCCTTTTATCTATTCCTCATCTTCTTCGACTACGATATCCATCTGTATCAGATCCTCCAGATTCGCATAGACATCTCCAAACGGCTGTCCGCTCTCATTGGCTGTGATACGGATATCGACCTGTTTTCCGATATTTTTTTCGATTGCCTGCCGGATCTCAGCCAAGCGTTCCTCTTCATTCAGACATGCAACCGCTACCGGATCTTCATGTACGATCAGCAGTGTATGTTCACCCTCCAGCGATAAATGCGCCTGTTTTAGATAGTTTCTGGCAAGTCCACCCAGATCACCGAGCACCAGATTCCAGTTCTTCACGAGCTGTCGGATGTCCTCGGGTACAGCTTTTGGCAATTCGGGGCGCTTTCTGGTGGCTGCCGGCGCAGATCCCGATGCGCCACTATCTCCTATGCCGTGCTGTGCCATCGGCGCTGCCTCAATATATACGCCCTGCTCCACCTTTTTTTCCAGATCATCCAGACGCTGTAAAACGCTCGACAGATCCTGCTCCATCGCAGGGCGGCACAGTTTTATGATCGCGATCTCGATCAAAATACGCTTTTGCGTAGAATAGCGGATCTGATTCGACAGTGCAGAACATACCTGTATATAACGCATCAGCACTTCCGGCTTGACCATCTGTGCCTCTTCCTTTAACAGTTTGAGGTTCTCACTGGACATATCCAGCACTTCCTCCATGTCATCCGCACTCTGCATGAGCAGCAGATTGCGCAGATACCAGGTAAAATCTGTCACAAACTGACCCAGTTCTCTGCCCTGTATTACCAGTTCTTCTATCAGGGAAATACAGCCGGTAATATCCTTTTTTAACAGACTGCGAAGTAATGTGGAAAACACCTCGGTATCTACCGCTCCGAGTACCTCTAACACATGATCATAGGTCAGCTTCTGACCCAGATAAAATGCAATACACTGATCCAGCAGACTCAACGCATCTCGCATGGAACCATCCGCAGCCTTTGCAACATAGCGGATCGCCTTTTCTTCTGCCTCGACACCCTCACGCGCAATCAGGTCTTTCAACCGATCCGCGATCGTGTCGATCGATATGCGTCTGAAATCATAGCGCTGACATCTCGAAAGAATCGTGATCGGTATTTTGTGCGCTTCCGTCGTCGCCAATATGAAAATAACGTATGACGGCGGCTCCTCCAGCGTCTTCAACAGCGCATTGAAGGCTCCTATGGAGAGCATATGAACCTCGTCTATGATATAGACCTTAAACCGGCCCTCCGTCGGAGAATAATTGACCTCCTCACGGATCTCACGAATATTGTCCACACCATTATTGGATGCGGCATCGATCTCTATGACATTCATAGAACTCCCGGCAGCGATCGCCCTGCAGGAAGCACACTCCCCGCAAGGGCTGCCGTCTACCGGGTGCTCACAGTTGACTGCTTTTGCAAATATCTTCGCCACGGTCGTCTTGCCGGTTCCGCGCGTACCGCAAAATAGGTATGCATGACCGATCCGATCTGCTTTTATTTGATTTTTCAGAGTCGTTACAATATGTTCCTGCCCTTTGACATCTTCGAATTCATTCGGCCGGAACTTTCGGTATAACGCCGTGTAAGCCATAATTAATCACCAAAACTGATTCCCACATATTTTGCCTGCTTGATGATCTGCGATTCAGGATCGACTACTTTGAGCTTGCCTGCCACATCGCCAAGCGGCACACGCTTGATCTTGCCATTGACCATAGCGATCATCACGCCGTAATCGCCGTCCATGATCGCACGTGCTCCCTCTGCACCCAGTCTGGTACAAAGTACACGGTCATATGCACACGGACTGCCACCACGCTGTGTATGTCCGGGAACTGTCACACGCACCTCGATACCTGTCTTTTGCTGGATCATATCTGCGATCTCATAGGATACAGACGGATATTTGTAATTTTCGAGTTTCTTTTTATATTCTTTCTTGGAAAGCTGCGCATCCTCCTTGGAGATCGCACCCTCTGCGACTGCCAGGATCGTAAAGCCTTTTCCGGCTTTTGTACGTTTATCGATCGCTTCGATCACCTTATCGATATCATACGGGATCTCCGGAAGCAGGATGATATCTGCACCGGAAGCCATTCCTGCATATAATGTCAGCCATCCTACCTTATGTCCCATAACTTCTACAATAAATACACGATTATGGGAAGCGGCTGTTGTATGGATGCAGTCGATCGCATCACATGCAATATTGATCGCACTCTGGAAACCGAAGGTCACATCCGTTCCGTAAATATCATTATCGATCGTCTTCGGCAGATGGATCACATTCAATCCTTCTTCACGCAGCAGGTTTGCGGTCTTCTGCGTTCCGTTCCCGCCGAGGATCACCAGACAATCCAGGTTCAGCTTGTAATAGTTCTGCTTCATCGCTTCTACTTTATCGAGTCCATTCTCGTCCGGCACGCGCATGAGCTTGAACGGCTGGCGTGAAGATCCCAGAATCGTTCCTCCCTTTGTGAGAATTCCAGAAAAATCTGTTGAAGTCAACAGCTTATAATTTCCATAGATCAGACCCTTATAACCGTTGAGGAATCCATATACCTCCAGCTCG
Source organism: bacterium (assembly GCA_050872965.1). Lineage (GTDB taxonomy): Bacteria > Bacillota > Clostridia > Lachnospirales > Lachnospiraceae > W0P33-017. Next base: position 6,968 of record JBNMHW010000033.1, read on the forward strand.
TCCGCATTTTCGCTCAGGCCCTTTACGACACCACGCATCGCTGCGTTCAGTGCCTGACAATCACCGCCACTCGTCAATAAACCAATTCTTTTCATCTCATTCGTTCCTTTCCTAAGAGTGTTTTGTCCCTACGATTTACTATCTATTATATATGATTTCCCATTTTGGCTCAATATATAGGTAAAAAAAAACTGGCTTTCTGTAAAAAACGGAAAGCCAGATTCTCTTCATTCATTTTTTACCGGGCGTTCTGCTTTGAATCCTCACCATGAACGTTACCTCTGCAGCCAGCTCAGCCCAGGCACCCTCGCGGCACATAAGAGTTCCTGTTTAGTGCTGCTCCATTCCTGACCTGACACGGTTCGCAGGTTCCTATTGCGCAAGACCCAGACGTCTACGCCACTTACAGAGGGCTGCTTCACAATGATAAGACCCGGGGCAGAACATCACTCCAGCTATAGCGGATTGCTGGTACAGGGTACCGCTAACACCCCAGCTGCCCGGAGACTTCATTATAACGGCTATACTTCATTTTGTCAATCGCTCTACGGCCGCATCTGCGAATAACGCTCGCCGGATTTTAGATCTACCTTGCGGTACTGCGCCAGTTCCGATACAGTCACGAGCTGATAACCCTTTTTCTTCAGCTCGGGTATGATGCGTTCCGCAGCAGTTGCCGTCGTCGGATGTATATCATGCATGAGTATGATCGCTCCATCCGATAAATGACTCATCACATGATTATAAACATAATTGGAATCGCGATACTTCCAGTCTAAGGTATCGACAGACCACAGGATCAGCGGTTTTCCTGCGTTCTTTTTCAGGTTTGTTCCAATTGAACCATACGGCGGACGCAGCAGCTCCGGTGTCTTACCTGTCAGTTTTTTGATATTCCTGTCTGTTCTGGAGATCTGGCTGTTGATCGTCGTCACGCTGGATGTCCCCAGATTCGCATGACTATAGGAATGACTGCCGATCTCACAACCCGTCTGTCCGATTCTGGAAACAGTCTTTGGATAAGACATCACACGGTTACCCACCTCAAAAAACGTTGCACGTGCCTCATTTTCCCAGAGGCTGTCCACAATACGATCTGTATACGGTCCCGGTCCGTCATCAAAGGTCAATGCGATCATCGGCTTTTTCGGATCAATATGATATGTAACCATTTTCTGAGCTTCACTATATTTACCTTTATAGGTCTTTTCTTTTGATTCGGCGATGGCTCTTACCCGATACTTATACGTGGTTCCGTATGTTGCCTCTTTGTCTGTATAGCTGCATTTTTTGGTCGTTTTTATAAGTTCATAGGTTTCCTCTTTAACAGCTTTTTTGCGGTAGATCTCATATTTTTGCGCTCTGGCAGTCTTTTTCCAGGTCAGTTTGATACCGTTTTTTACTGCCTGAACTTCCAGTCCTTTCGTCTGTCCGAGTTTGATCGGTTTTACAACTTCCGATTCCTCAGCCGATGTGTCCGGCTCTCCCTCTGAATCGACTTCATCCTGATCCGTATGGTCTATCACGCCATCTACAATCAAAACATCTCCACTATCCACCGAAGCAGCGTCGGATACACCCGCCTGTGCACCTCCTGCCACAACTGTGCATAATAACAGCACAGCGAATCTCTTTGCTATCTTTTGTACATTCATCCGTTTCGTCCCCTTGATATCTGTATAAATATATGTTCTATAAATAGTATAACACTTTTTATCCGGTTTCGTTTTACAATTCTTAGAAATACTCTTATAATGTAAACATATTGCCTATGAAATGAAAGGAATCGGAAATAAATGGAAAACAGAGAACGTCTCGGCAGCCGTCTGGGCTTTATCATGCTCTCGGCAGGCTGTGCGATCGGATGCGGAAATGTATGGAAATTCCCATGGATGTGCGGACAAAATGGTGGCGGCAGCTTTATGCTGATCTATATTTTATGCCTCTTGCTGCTCGGTCTGCCTGCAATGGTCATGGAGCTGAGTGTCGGGCGCGCCGCGCAGACCAGCCCGATCTATATGTACGAAAAATTGTCTCATGGTGGAAAAGGCTGGCGGATCCCCGGTGTGGTCTGCCTGATCGGAAACGTGTCCCTGATCGCCTTTTATTCTGTTGTCACTGGATGGATCATCTACTATTTTGTGAAATTTCTGACCGGACAAAATGCCAATTTCGGATTTGAATCGATGATCACGAATCCAACGGTAAATGTCACATATCTGCTGATCACGATCATTGTCACATTTGTGATCCTGAGCTTTCGCCTGCAGAACGGATTGGAACGCATCACAAAATACATGATGCTGGCTCTCATTGTCCTGATGCTGGTTCTCGCCATTCATAGTATGACTCTGGACGGAGCTGCTGCCGGACTTTCCTTTTATCTGGTTCCGGACTTCTCCAAGATCGACGGTTCGGTCATCGTAGGCGCTATGAATCAGGCATTTTTCACATTGTCTACCGGCATGGGCGGCATGGCGATCTTTGGCAGCTACATTGAGAAAAACCGCTCCCTCATGGGTGAGTCCATCCATATCATCGTACTGGACACGTTTGTCGCCATCATTGCGGGAGTTATCATGTTTCCCGCCTGCTATACCTATGGTCTGGAAGTCAATGCAGGCCCGAGCCTCCTGTTCGACACGATGGCAAACGTCTTCAACCATATGAATGGCGGCAGATGGTGGGGTGCCCTGTTTTTCCTGTTTATGATCTTTGCTGCCCTGTCTACCATGCTCGCTGTCTGTGAAAATATTCTCGCGATGGTGCGTGAACTGACCGGATGGTCCAGACCGAAGGGATGTGTTGTATGTGGCATCGTGACATTTCTGCTGGCTCTGACGACGGCATTGGGCTACAGCGTCCTGCATTTTCAGCCGTTTGCAGCCGGAACCGTATGGCTTGATCTGTGGGATTTCATCGTATCGACAAATGTCCTCCCCTTAGGTTCACTGTTTCTGGCACTGTTTTGCTGCTATCGCTTTGGCTGGGGATGGGACAACTTCATCAAGGAAGCCAATACCGGAAAAGGTCTGAAAGTCCAGAACTGGATGAAACCTATATTTAAATATTTTGTTCCCATTGTGATCGCATTTATATTCGTCTACGGAATGGTTACATTCCCGTGGCACTAAACACATAAGAAAAGAGGAATTCATTATGAAGCTTGAATTAGTACATGGAAGACCGGATTCGACAGAAGGACGCCTGGCAAAAGAGATCCGGACTTATGATCTGCTGGATGAACTGGGTATCTCCTACGAACGCATTGACCATGAAGCCGCTGAGACGATGGAGGCATGTGCCGCGATCGATGAGGCACTTGCACCGGCTACGATCTGCAAAAATCTCTTTTTATGCAACCGCCAGAAGACACAGTTTTACCTGCTCATGATCCGCGGTGACAAGCAGTTTAAGACCAAGGATGTCTCCAAACAGATCAACAGCCCCCGTCTGTCCTTTGCCCCCGAAGAATATATGGAGCAGTATCTCGATATCACGCCCGGCTCAGTGAGCGTGCTCGGACTCATGAATGACACGGAAAACCATATCCAGCTGCTGGTCGATGAAGATGTGCTCCACAGCGAATATGTCGGCTGTCATCCGTGCATCAATACGTCCAGCCTGCGTATCAAGTCGACGGATATCTTTGATACGTTTTTAAAACATGTGCATCATGACTATCTCACGGTATCGATCGAATAATACTCATGATGATTTACACAAACACCAATTGCACCAGCAACATATAGCACACGGTTCCACCCGCGATCGATAGGAGCATCTGCCGTTTCCACAGGTGCAGTCCGATCGTCACTGCGATCGCGATCAGCTCCGGCAGACCATAGCTGTATTGCAGCGGTGTCACATTCCGCAGACAGTAGACCACGAGCATCGCAAAAATCGCGCCCGGCAGCACTTGTCCGAGATATTGAATATATTTTGGTGTGGGACGATCGGAACGAAAGATCAGAAACGGTAAAAATCTAGTCAGCATCGTTGCCAGCACACACATCAGTATGGTAATTGCCTGCTGCCATAATGTCATACGTTGATCTCTCCTTTCTGCATCAGCGGTTTTTGCAGTGCGGTAAGCAGCACAAGAATACAGATCATGGTAGGCACCAGAAAGCTGTCAGCCCCAAAGATCACGAGACATCCCACGCTCGATAATAATCCGACCCATGCACTGACATGATGCTTTTCCTTGAGCCACTGATCCATAAAGATGACCACAAACATCGCTGTCATCACAAAATCCAGTCCTTTTGTATTAAACGTCAGAAAATTTCCCAATATTCCGCCGATAGTCGCTCCACTGACCCAGTAAAAACGGTCTAACAGCGTGACCCAGAAGTAGAACCAGCCCCGGTCTACATCCTCCGGTATCTCAGCCGTATAGTTGATGCTGAATGTCTCATCACACATGCCAAAGATCAGGTACGGCTTCTTCCAGCCCATTCCCTTGAACTTGTCCAGCATAGAGATACCGTAAAATAAATGTCCCGCCTGTATCATTAACGCCATTAAAAATACCTGAAGCGGTGCATACGGTGACAGCAGCATACTGACTGCCACAAATTCCAGACTTCCGCCAAAGATCACCATGCTCATGATGAGCGGGTACCAGAAGCTGAAGCCGGATACATTCATATATATTCCATATGTCATTCCCAGAAACCAGAATCCCGCAAAAATCGGGAGTGTGTGCGGAAATGCACTGATCAATGCTTTCTTCATTTGTTGCGTAATAACTCCTTCACATCCTGCAAAGTCGGAATTGCAGGGATACCGCCCCGTTTTTGTACGCACAATGCAGCGACGGCATTGCCGCATCTCGCGCAGTCACGTACTTCTTCCGGACTTAATGCATCAGGCGTTTTATCCAACTCCAGTAAGCTGCTGAGAAATCCGCCCCAGAAGGAGTCTCCCGCTCCGGTCGTGTCCACTGCGTTGACCTTGAATCCCGGAATGATCTGTTTTTCTGTAGATGTAGCCACGAGCACACCGTCACCACCCAGAGTGACTGCCACGAGCTTCGGCCCCATCGCAAGCAGCTGATCCGCTACCGTTTCATAATCGGCCGCACCTGTCAGCATCAGACTTTCTTCGTCTGACACCTTCATGACATCCGCATACGGAATCACAGAACGCATCGCCTCAACTGCTGTCTGCTGATCCTGCCACAAAGATGCTCTGTAATTGGGATCGTAAGAGATCAAAGCTCCTGCTTTTTTTGCGATCCGGACTGCCTCTACGGTCGCTTCCTTCGATGGCTGCGCCGTCAGTGACAGCGATCCGAAATGAAAGATCCTGCAATTTTCGAGCAATCCTATATCCAGTTCCGATTTTTTCAACTGGGTATCCGCACCCGGCTTTCTGGCAAACGAAAACTGGCGCTCTCCGTTCTCATCGATCGCCACAAATGCCAGTGTGGTAAAATAATCCGGATCTACCACCAGCGCATCTGTCCCGATGCCTTCTTTTTCGAGTGTCTTCTTCAGAAAAGCTCCATGCATATCTGCACCTACTTTTCCGATAAAAGATGTATGATATCCCATATGACTGGCTGCGGTGAGCAGATTTGCGGGTGCGCCACCCGGATTCTGCTCAAACAGCTTCATGCCGTCCGCACTGCTGCCTGCCTCTGTGAAATCGATCAACAGCTCCCCAAGTGCCACGATATCAATTGTTTTTGCCATTTTACGCCCCCACTTTCAATTCTGACATATTATTATAATAAACGACCAATAAATTTATCGCCATTTTTGTGTACCAAATGCGTTGGTTCATCTGATGACCACATTTCTGTATCCCATGCCACTTCCCTGTAATGCTTTAGCATTTTTGATGTAGTATCAAATGCTGTAATAAAAGCGGCTTCTGTACCTTCTGCACAATGACATAACGCTTTTATTGCATTGACACGATCCAATGTAAATGGACCTGTTGAATGATAAGCTTCTATAAAAATCACACGTTTTTCCTGTGAATCATACATAATAATATCCGGCAAATTTCCGGATTGAGATAATACATGGATACCTAATTCTTCCATTCTTTCATTTTTTTGCCACAAATCTCTATCTGTTGCATCGCCAATATAGAGCAGTTCCGGTTTTCCTTTTGAAACAAGTGGTATTAAATATTCCAAAATCTCTTTTTGCAGCTTATTGTGTGCCGATTTTTTCAAGGAAATCTTTGCCCCGTCATATTCCATAATATAATCACGCTCTACTGTTTTCGTTTGTTTCAAGTACTCAGCATACGACATACGGGTTTCCTTATAATCTGCCAGCCGTTCATTCCATTGTTCTGTGCCATAGCTACGAATCAATGACGCAAAATAAGAGGAAAAACGGTAAGAATTATCCCTGTCATTTGTAGCCAAACCAGCTTTTGATTCCAAAATACCGGCCGTAATCCACGGTTTAATATTATCTTTCCGAAAAGTTTCCCTTGAGTTTTCTGCATAAGGGCTATCATCCAAACCTGCCTTATTTGGGAAATGCGCATTTATAAATTCAACTATATCATGTGTTCCATGATAAGCCTCAGAAGCATTTCTCCATTTTTTACCCGGATACACTTCCGCCAAGGCGGCTAATGTCATCACACTTCTTGGATTTGTCAATTTTGATGGCATTCCAATACATATCAAAATATCTCGCGCTTCGTTCAGACAATCATAATCATAATGTTCCACATTTCTTTTCATTTACGCTCTCCTTTGCAATGGCAGTTTGTTAATCTCGCTTGCGTTCACCTGTGTACTTCCATTTATGATTCTATAATAAATGTCATATTCTTCGGACATCAGCAACCCATTAATCCATTCAACCTCTTCGGCTGATAAGGGTGTGCCATCAATATGAACTAGATAATTCACATGATTTTCTATTGAGATATATGGATTACTGCTTGTTTTATAATATACGCAGGACTGTAATCTTCGTGGTTCTTCCTTTGTTGACATTCTTCTAACAAACACAGTATTCATATTTGAAAGCAACAGCTTCGTTTCATCTGCCTTTACATATTGCGCTTTATCTGTTTTCGCAGGAAAAATACACTTTCCGTTTATAATATTCGCCGTGCGATACATTGGGACATACCCATCTTTTCTGTTTTTGGACAATGCATGCTTATTTCTAAATTCTACTACCGGACCGGTTTTAAAACAGTATCCGAGACTTTCAAAAGTATCTGTAATGGATGCCATTTGATGGATGATTTGTAAATCTTCTTCAGTCGAGGGAAGCAATAAATAATTATCCTCACCAACACCTTTAATTGCTGCTGCATCTGCTGTTATTGGTCTGCCAGATGTTTTTTCGCCAAGAGAAGTAAAAACATCTATCTGTGGAACTTGTACTTCTGATTTTATCCCAACTGTTATCAGTGTTTCCTGTAAAACATCTTCTCCGTCAAACACCTTTTCTCTGTCTTCAAATAAAAGTAAATCCGTCAGACACAAATTTCCCAGCAAAAATTCACGTGCAATTTTATAATATCTTCCAGAAGTCCACGAACGTGGCGTAATAAAGACAAACTTTCCACCCGATTTTAAATTATTTACAGCCTTGCACATAAATAATGTATATAAATTTGGCTGACCATAGACATACTCCCTCATATATGAAGATTCTTCTGAATCTTTTCGTATTTTTTTGTAAGGTGGATTACATATTACAATATCATAAGAATTTTCATCTTCACTTGTAATATAATTATTATCTGAAATAACAATCTCTATTGTTGCCTGATTCTGATTAACATAATCTGATAAAAGTTTCGCTGTCGTTTCTAATACTGGAAGTATATCCGAATCATTTTCGACAAATCGAACTGAAAATGATCTGCACAATCCGGTATCTATGCAATATTTAACAAGTGTCGCCGTCAATAATCCATTTCCGGCACCGGGTTCTAATATAGAAAGGTGTTCTTTCTGTGCACTGACTGCCTTTTGAGACATGAAACAAGCAATCGACAATGGTGTAAAAAACTGTCCTTTATCCTTTCTATCTTTTTTACTATGATCCTTTGTATAATTTTCAGTATAGTTTATGATTCTTTTTAACATAAGCATGTACCTCACTGCCTATATTATATCAGTCGGTCACACGATTGTTAAGGTTGAAAATATTTTTTCTTACACACAAATCCATTCAACAGTGCATTATATTTCTATACAGTAAAAAGACTGGAAGAACATACAAGCTCTCCAGTCTTTTTTATTCATGATAATGGAATGTTGGTGACGCGTACATTCCATTATTTCACCCTTATCAATTTATAGCTTACGCAAAATATCTGTCAAGTAATCCCTTGAGAGCCTTGCCGTGGCGGGCCTCATCACGAGCCATCTCATGAACTGTATCGTGGATTGCATCAAGGTTTGCAGCTTTTGCTCTCTTAGCAAACCAGCCATGGTAAAGCATTCAAGGGACTGTTAAATAGATATAGGGTATCCACTTTTAACCTTTTTGATGTTTTCTAATTCAGAGGGGTATCCACCTTGTTTCCACTTGTAAAAAATGTTTACGTGTTACATCATGTTCTTTGTTGCGCTATATCACTCCTTTACAAAATTATTTATATATTGAAAAAGAGATACCTGTTGGAAGTATCTCTTAATCATCATGGTTATTATATTTTATCTATTGCTTGTAAGTCTTTTTCTGTGACTGGAATCCCATTTTCCCTGTATTCTAATGTTTGGGTATGATACGCTTCGATAATATCTACAAGGTTCGGGAGCATATGCATATTCACAGAGGATGTTCCTGTTTCATCTGTAAATGTCTGAACTGGCACATATTTTTCAGTTCTCCTAGAAATAGTAACAGGATTGATACCTAACTGTTCAATCTGTTTCAAATGGTTTCGTAAAGACTGATAACTTCCTAAAGTAGTAATTGTTCCACTTTTCACTTCTTCTATCACTTTTGCCACGCTATGTTTTTTAGCAATGGTATCAATTAAGGTTATCAGCTTTTGTTTCGTGCTATTTGTATACTTACTTTGATTTATAATCTGAATGGCTTCGTCATAGCTGACGTAGATTCCATTACCGACTAAGGCTTTTACATATGTATGCAACAGTTCATGTTCAACTTCGGGTGTTGCGATATACTGTAATTCTCTGCCTTTTAATCCAAGTTTTTTGATGAGGTAATTCAATTTGTTCTTTTTGGCTTGAATCTCTATCCGCAGGAAATCATAATCAGTATCGGGATTACAGGTCAGATGCTCATTTTGAATTTCACTCATTTTATGGTAAATATTGATGTTCATGCTCTTACAGGAATAATACACATAATTTGTACTTGCCTTATAAGGGACAGTGGCATCCACCATTTCTTCATATACGTTTATGTTCGGGTCATCATCATCAATTTCAGCCTGTAATTCATTTGCACTATAATAATTGCGGTGTACTGTTTTTCGGTTAATGCCGTAACCTTGGTTAATCATTTGCAAATATAGCTGATGTTGATATTTGAAATCAAATGCAAAATCTATTCTACGGACTTTGAAAGCATTGAGTTCCATCCATGCTTCACTATTCACCGCAAAGTTTTTTCCCAGATTCAGGCAGGGTATAATATCAAAAATCTTTTGATAAATGGCTCTTACAAAATCGGGAGTAAAGCATAATATTTCCTGTGCTGTATGATAATCTCCACCGAACATGGCACTTGTACTGATTGTGAGCATAATCATGTAATAATGGGTATCTAAGGCTATTGCACTGCTTTGGGTGCTGGTATTATCGCTTTTACGCTTAAATTTATATAATCCAATAGCAAGTATTCCTTTATCCATATAACGGTTTGTGAACCAAATCTGACGGTTAAAAGGGATATTAAGGCTATTGATTATCTCGTTGAACATGTCCATGCTTATCATCTTTGATAATTCTATTGTATGAATCATATCGACAACCTCTTTTCTTATTTGAGTATGAATATATTATACTCTGTATATGACTATATGTCTATGTAAACTATATAAAAAATCGTTATCTGCAACGCTGTAAATCCTTTATTTATAAGGGTTTACAGCATTATCATAAGTTACCACCCCTATACTATATATCTCTGTGATGAGGATAAAATAATTCATCATGATATAAATATTCCTACACGTTGTAGCAAACCCTGAAATCAAGTGGTATATATTTTAAATAAATTCTTATATCTTTTCTTTGGTATAGTGCATAATATGGCGAGATAATTCCCCTAGACACAAGAAAAGGAGATACCTCGGTTATGAAGTATCTCCTGTATGTTACATTTTGATATGAAATAACTGGATATATGATGATGAAGCTGGTACTGCTCCTGCATCATGAATATTTATTTTACAGTAACCTTAGTAGTTAATGTTTTCTTTGCTCCAGCTTTTGTCTGCATGGTTACAGTAATCTTTGTCGTACCTTTTTTCTTTCCAGCTACTTTACCACTAGATGATACGGTTGCAACTTTTGGATTGCTGGATTTGAATGTTACCTTTACATCAGCAGGACTACCAGTGTATTTTGACACCTGTGTGAACCCAGCAGGCAGTGTAACTTTAATGGTCTGACTCTTACCTTTTTTTAAAGAGAGTGACAATGTTGCTTTAGCTTTTGAAAAAGTAGATGATGCGTTAAGTTTATGAAATTTAATAGCTTTAGCATCATTGCCATTCTTATCCTTTATAACCCATATCTTTCCATCAGAACAACTTCCATTCTGATATGTTTCGGTCGCCAAATTATTATACTTTTGGACAAAGCTATATGCGGCAGAGGAACTATATCCATATACATCTGATAAATAAGTACTTGAACCATCCGCAATCGTACAAAATGCAGAGATGTCTATTCTTGTTATACTTTTTGGTAATATGACATTATAAATTTTACTGTTCATAAATGCATCATTGGATATTTCTTCCACACCATCACAAACGACTAAACTGTCAATTTTAGCATTCCAACAAAAACTGGAAGGAATTTTTTTAACAGTTCCTGCGATTGTCATTTTCTGAACAGCTGTATCAAATGTAAATGCCATACTTCCTAATGAAGTTACACCGTTTTTTAATACTATATTTTTTACATTTTTCATGGAGCTGGATTTTTCCCAAGGTGCATCTGGATACTCTATACTCTGTTGTGTTTCTTCATTCCAATAATATCCATAATTATTCATCTTGCCTTTCGTACCTTTTACAGCACTAAGTGTTAATGTGTCACCCTTAATCTCCCAGTGGATTTCTCCATCATCTCCACTAATAGTTTGTGCCTGTACCATTTGTGGCATGAAGCCGATTCCAGCAATTATCATACAGACCATCAGTACCCCACACAATAGTTTTTTCAGTTGTTTCATAAGCATCCTCCTTATCATGTAATGCTAGATTTTTTATAGTTACAGATTATTATACCAAAGCTAGATAAATATTACAATTACATCAAATTCAAAATAAGATTAGAGGTGTAATTTTGATGAAAGAACTTGATTTTGATTTTATCGGTCAGAGGATTAAAGAGGTCAGAATGGATAAACATTTGACGCAAGAATATCTCGCGAATATTACTGGTGTAAATACCAGCCATATCAGTAATATAGAAACAAACAAAGTCAAGGTTAGCCTTACCCTGCTTGTACAGATATGTAATGCATTAGGAGTTACCATTGATTATCTGCTGGAAAATGAATACCACAATCCGACCTCTGTGATAGAAAAAGAACTTCTGAACACGATAAAGGACATGAAAAAAGAGAAGCAGGAAACACTTCTCCGAATCGCTAAGGTATTATAAGCATCATTCAGATAATAATTCAGACAATAGCTTAACTGCACATTCCATGCCAAGCATGAACCCTTGTTTCTGTGCTATAAATGCAACATCAAAGAAAGCATTTTGTATTTCTTCGGATTTTAAGTCAGGCGATTTTTTAGCATATTCGTTAATAATATGTTTAATTTCATCATCCATATGGCAATTCTTTTTTATAACATCTGGCTCATAACAAACAACTTCCTCATATAATTTCTTTAATAATTTATTCATGGCTATAACCTCACTTTCGTATAATCGTAAAAAGTTAAAATGTGAATCAGTTCGTACATCTGATTGTAATTAAGCTGTTTCCAGTCGTTCAAACCGTATAAAGAAGATAATACAAGCATGAAAAACGGCTTTGTAATTTGTTTCTGACGAATCAGATTGCACAAAATACGATATTGAGCCTTAGTGTATGTATTATGCATCTGTTTTTTGACAGGTCTAAGATTTTGCAAAATCAAGGTACGTTCATCATAATTTAACAATTTCATCATCAACACCCCCATTCATACAGTTCTCATAGTAGGGACAAAACTCGCAGTAACACAGGTCACATTCCCCGAAAATGAATCCGTTGATAATAACCGGCATACAGGTATTCAGATACTCGACGCAATGATTACAGGGAGTATGATACGCATTGACTGGCATATTGTTCATCATACACATATAAAACACTTCCTTTCCTTAGTTCAATACATATTGCTTAGATTTATGGTTTACAGACCTACTTCCGTACTTCATGCGGATTTCATCGAGTGATACTTCTTTCTTGTGATAGCGGTTATAATCTCCATAGTGCCAGCACCAGCATTTTTTCTTTGGTGCATATTTAAACCCTGTTGATTTCAATAATTCTCGATATTCATAACCACCATGAACCCATATCCAAGAACCTATGATTTCAATATCAGCATTGATATGAATAATACTGTTTAAGACCTCTTTAAAGGCTTGATTTTCCTCATATGCATCATTAGTGTTAGCTTGTTGCTCTGACTGTGTTTTCCTGCTTAAATCGGCAAATACACGGTCATATTCCGCATTGATTTCCTGCATATCAGATACATTTCCACCATTGTCTGGATGATGCTTTCTTAGCAGTTCCCGGTACTGTTTGCGTAGTTCCTCAATCGTTGTGACATTCCTAAACCATTTCATCATGTTTTTGCTCCTTTCGTTTGTCCTCGATTTCATTCAGCCACTGATTCAGATACCATTCGTACTGTTCATCTGACAGCAGATACCAGCAGGCGGTTTGTTGTGCCAGCCATTTTTTGAAATCCTGTTCCATTGATAACAACTCCTTTCGTCAACACATATTTTTAGGCAACAAAAAAAGACAGTTTAACGACTTGTCTAGGTCGTGCTGATAAACCGCATATACAAAGGGGGTGCGGATAATATCTAGCTTTGTTTTTAAAGGTATTACAAGCAGGTGCTTCTAAAAATTTTACCTGTTTTTTGTCCTATACTGGCGATTTTACAACATCTGCTGTTCTCGTTTGGCTCTGATAAGAGTTGACTTGCTGATACCAGTTAATTCTTCAACCTGTTTATAAGAATTGGTTTTCAGCAGTTCCAATGCATGATTGATTTTCTTGCTGTTGTATTTCTTTGGTCTGCCCTCTTTGAAATCGGGTCTTTGCTTGGCGATTTGTTTACCGCCCTGTGTTCGCTCAATAATCATGGCTCGTTCAAATTCAGCAAATGCAAGCAAATTTGTAACAATCAATCTTCCCATCGGGGTATTTTCTATCAATCCCATGTTGAGGATATGGATTTTTACACCTTTATTCATCAACAGGTCGATATATTCCAATCCCTCTTTTGTAGAACGACAGGAGCGGTCTAGCTTTGTGACAATGAGATAATCGTCCTTTTGTGCTTTTTCCAGTATTTGATTGAATAACGGACGCTCTTTTGCTCCCGAATAGCTTTCAACAATGATTTCAGCATCGGCATACAGATTTTTAATTGCTATGGTCTGTTCTTCAATGCTGTTTCCGTCTAACTGTCCTTTGGTACTTACTCTTGCATATCCATATTTCATGATAAAGATGCTCCTTTCCTGTGTGTGATGATTTACTTTTGACTATAAGAAATGACACCGCTAAAAGCCTTATTTTGCGTAGCTCTTAAAACGGTGTCATAACTTTTAAGTTTTGGGACTATATGTCTGTATAAACAGAGTGCTTTTTTACCTTAAAACGTAGCATTTATCAGTGTTTTGCAGATACCACCCCATCATTTTATCTGATTGAGATTATTCTTTAATATCTCTAATCCTTGTTTAGAATTGCCTAAGTAATATTTCTGTGTTACATTCCCCGAAGCATGTCCCATCTGATTACATAAGATATGCATAGGGGTATTCATCATTGCCAGTCTTGTACCATAGGTATGTCTAAGATAATGATATTTAAAGGTTATTCCATACAGTCTTTTGATTTTCTGTGTATGATACTTCATAGAATTGACTGTTTGAATCTTTCCATCATCTAAAGAATTGACAAGCTCTAAACTGGATATTTTGGTTTTTCCCATATCCATAAGGAATGTTTGGTTTTGTTCACGTTGTTCTTCTAGTAGTAAAGCAACTTCATCCCTGTGCTTTTTTTCCTTTTGAAGATACCTTTTTAACGGTGTAGCCATGACGATTTCTCGTCGGGCATTCCTTGTCTTTAATGATACCAGTTTAATTACACCATCTTGGTATTGCATCTGACGGTCTATTTTGATGATGCCTTTTTTGAAATCAACATTGCACCATTTTAGCCCATAGCATTCATTGATACGCAATCCGCAGTATTTTCCCAGCATAAAAGCAGTTTGCGCATTTGTGCCAGTGAAATATTGGGATAATACAGACATTTCATCATCAGAAAAGGTGATGATATCTGTTTCTTCATCAATTTTCATTTTAGGCATATGGATTTTAGTATCTCTGTTCTTGCACAATTTATCATATTGTTCAGCACTTAGATAATTTCGGGAATAGGATTGACCGAAGATAAGATAAAACATCTTTAAGAATGATTCAGTGTAGGAATAGGCTCTGTTCTCGGTGTAATACAGCTTTGCAAGGTAATCATTTACTTCTGCAACAGATATATCATCAACATATCTCTTGCCAAATTCAGCCTTTATATGATTATTCCACAAGCTGTCCTGTTTTTTGATAGTAGCATAAGCCTTTCCAGCCCGACCGAACTCACAGTATTCATTATAAACCTCTGTAACGGTTTTACGTTTTATTTTTGATGATGGCGGAGCAAGTGCATTCGCTTTTTCGTTGATGATTGCCTGTTGTCTTGCCTTAATAGCAGATGCCTTTGTTTTGAATTGATTTCCAAATTCATCCGTTCTTCTACGTTTTTCTTTGAGCGTACCATCTATATTGATTTTATAACGGTATGCCCAGTAACCTGTATCTAACTGATATACTCCAGTGTCTTTCTTTGTACTCATATGTTCCTCCTTACCACAGGGGAAACAAGATGTTTAGAGAAGCGTCCAATTTGTGGGTATCCACTTTTTTAAAATCCACTTTTTCATGAAAATTGACGATTGCAAAATCAGGGTATCCACTTTTTGACCACCTTTTATCCCATAAAACGCAAAAAAGAGGACAGACAGTCAAAACCATCTATCCTCCGAAAATGCTTATTTTATGCGGTTTTACGATTAACCGAAGTATCTCTTTAACAATCCTGCAAATGCCTTTCCGTGGCGGGCTTCGTCACGAGCCATCTCATGAACGGTATCATGGATTGCATCAAGGTTGTTCTTCTTTGCACATTTTGCCAGATCTGTCTTACCTGCGGTTGCACCAAACTCGCAGTCTACTCTCCATGCCAGGTTATCCTTGGTAGTAGCCTTCATGTTCGGCTCCAGATCCTCACCTAACATTTCTGCAAACTTAGCTGCATGCTCTGCCTCTTCATAAGCTGCCTTCTCCCAGTAGAGACCGATCTCGGGATATCCCTCGCGATGAGCGATTCTGGCCATGCACAGATACATTCCGACTTCTGAGCACTCGCCCTCGAAGTTTGCCTTTAACTGCTCAAAAATATATTTCTTATCCTCAGCGCTGATCTCAGGGTTGTTCTTAACAGTAGATGCATATACACCGTACTCATGCTCTGCTGCCAGTGTCAGTTCTCCTTCCACTTTCTTGAACTTGTCAGCGCCAACGTGGCATACCGGACACTCTTCCGGAGCTGCATCTCCCTCATAAACATAACCACATACTGAACATACATACTTTGCCATAACTTTTTCCATCCTTTCGTTTGTATTGTTTTTATTTTCTGTTTTAATTTCATCTTTGCGATTCATATTAGGAATCGTTACTGATTTTATATCACAGATTCTTATCAGTGTCAACTAGCTTCCATATCTAATCTTTGTTATCTGTAACTAACTCTTCTGATTCCCCGCATGCGTGACATATTCCGTAGAAAAACACCACATGTTCCTCGATCGTACCATCAAAATCGTGCTGCGCTAATAGATTAATGTGATCGAGACCCTGTAATCGCAGATCCTGCACACAGCCGCACTTTTTACAGATAAAGTGATAATGTGGCGCTGCATTGCCGTCAAACCGGTCCGGTCCGATACCGGTAGACAGCTTCTGAATCTCACCGATATCTGTCAGTAATGCCAGATTCCGGTACACGGTACCCAGACTGATACGTGGGAACTCTTTCTGAATATTTTCATATACAGTCTCCGCGGTCGGATGATCCGTACGTGTTCTTAAAAAACTTTTGATTGACTCTCTCTGCTTACTATGTTTTAACATAATTCAATCCTCATAATAATAACTATTACTGTTTACAAGATTATCATAAACTCGCATTCCGCTCTTGTCAATCCCGGAAATATTTGTTTTTTAATAAAAATATAGTATATTTTTCCAGTGGTGGAATAAACTGTATAAATGTATCATCAAGGAGTCTTTATGTCCGAATACAGGAGATTCTTTTCTTATATGTATGCTTACGAAGGGGGAGCGAAAACATCAAATGTCGGATTCGCCAAGATCGAGATGAGAGGAACGCAGACTTCCATGGAACTGCATCTGCATGACTGTAAACTGCAGACTCCGACTGCGAGCCTTTGTTTATTTGTGAGAAATGAAGATGAATTGCTGGGACTTACGATCGGTGAAGTTCCTTTTTCCGGTGGGAATACCGATCGGCGCTTTGTACTCGCGCAGACCGCGCTCGGTGAGAGCCCATATGGGATCAACGATGTGGCAGGCATTTTATTATTATGTCAGGAACAGATCTGTGTTGTAAGCCAATGGGATGAGGCACCGATCGACTGGTCCAGATTCAGACTCTACACACCGGCTGATAAAGAACCGGGCGAAACGGATCAACCGGACGAACCTGATCAGCCGGACGCTCCTTCAGGTGCAAACGTCATTCAGTCCGCAGAACTTCCCCTGCCTCAGTTACAGAACAACCCAATCCGTCACATGATGGAAAACACTCAAAAAAAGATCAGCGAATTATCAGCCTCAGCTTCCTGGGAACAAAACTGGAACATGCTGCTGCTCTCTCATCCGCTGATGCAGCCGTTTGTTGATGAACAGATTCAGTGTATGCGTGTCGAACTGAGGGATCTGCGCCTGCTGCCGCCTTCTAACTGGCACTTGTGCAACAACAGCTTTTTACTGCATTCCTTTTTCACGTACCGTCATCTGATCTTTGGAAGGTTTCCTTCGGTAAAGGGCATCCGTTGGTTCGTCGGTGTTCCCGGTATCCGTTACCGGCAGGAGCATGTACTCGCAGCGATCTTCGGTTTTTCTGATTTTCTTCCGGAAAAACTGTCCGCAGACGCGGATGCTCCATTTGGCTACTGGTATACGATTATGAGTTCAGCAGACTAAACAGCAGATGATCCTCATAGTGTCCCTGTATCATCACGTATTTTTCCAATTTTCCCTCCAGTCGGAAATTCAGTGACTCCAACAGATTGATGGATGCTTCATTACCCGGCATACAGTACGCCTCGATCCGGTGCAGATCCAATTCTGTGAAGGCGATCTGTATGACCCGGGCAATACCCTCTCTGGCATATCCCTGTCCCTGATATGCACTGGAGAGCTTATATCCGATCTCACACTTATTATATGAACCGTGTATAATATTCCGCAGACTGACTGTTCCGATGATCCTCATCGGGTCATCCTTTGGAAAGAACCAGTATCTCATCAGATCTCCCTTCAGGATCCGGTTATATTCATAATTCATCAGGTAGCGATGATAATTCTCTGTATAGAAATTGATAGGGCGCAAAGGCTCATATCGCTCAAACAATTCTTTGTCTTCTTCATAAAACCGCAATGACTCCGCCGCATACGTTCCGTTCAGAATCTGGATCCGCAGGCGGTCCGTTTCATAAATAAAATTCATTTTTTTCCCGTTTCTATCTACTATAAATGCTATAATGGTTAATCATATCACATTTGAAAGGAATGCAACAGATGAAAAAGATGACACCGGATGAAAAATATATGCGTGCCGCTATACGGGAAGCCAAAAAAGCATATGTGCTCGGCGAAGTACCGATCGGCTGTGTGCTGGTCGCAGATGATAAGATCATCGCCCGTGGCTACAACAGGCGCAAGACCGATCACAACACACTCTCTCATGCCGAGCTCAACGCGATCCGTAAAGCCAGCAAAAAGACCGGCGACTGGCGTCTCGAACAGTGCACGATGTATGTCACACTCGAACCCTGCCAGATGTGTGCCGGAGCGATCGTTCAGGCACGTATCCCGAAAGTATATATCGGAACGATGAATCCGAAGGCAGGCTGCGCCGGCTCTCTGTTAAACCTCCTGCAGTTTCCCGCGTTTAATCATCAGGTAGATATCGAAACCGGCATCTTACAGGAGGAATGCGCGGCACTTCTCAGCGGTTTTTTCAAAGAAATGCGTCAGAAGAAAAAAGATGGCCTGATCGATTAATGACCGATATTGGATATTTCTCATTCCCCAATCGTGTACTATATAAAAAGAACAGCAAAGGAGGAATCGAATATGGAATATCAGACACTCTACGAGACCTATTATACGATGGTGTACCGCCTGAGCCTGCTGATATTAAAGAATCAACAGGATGCCGAGGACGCGGCACAGACAATCTTTTTAAAAGTAATAGAAAAAAAGCCTTCCTTTACGGATGCCAACCATGAGAAGGCATGGCTGCTCACAGTCACACGCAATTACTGTCGCGATGTCCAGCGCAGCTTCTGGCACAAAAAGCGCACCGACATGGAAGAACTCCCCGAGCAGAGCGTGGA
>JBNMHW010000034.1:0-24464 GCA_050872965.1 bacterium
CTATTATATCTCGGAAAATCTTGCTTTTATTTTCAACTTTTTTAACAGAAGCAGGATGTTGTGAGATAAAAATACATTTTGACATGCAGATCCTGCGATTTTACCAAAGGAGGACAATGTATGGCAAAAGAAATGGGTAACGTGGAGTACAAGAGTGATGCATTTGAACATGAGACAGAGCATCCAGAATTGGAACTGGTCTGTCAGGTTTACAATATCAACAAAGGCAATAATTTGGAACTGCTTTCAAAATGCCCAACGTTGCGGGATTATATGTATTTCGTGGATCTGGTCAGGCATTACGATAGCGATCCGGATGTGGTGAGTCTGGAAGATGCAATCCGTCTGGCAATGCGGCAGTGCATCGAAGAAAATGTGTTAAAAGATTTTTTGCAGGAGCGCGGAGAGGAGGTCATGCGTGTGATGACATTGGATTTTACATTTGAGCGTCGACTGGAACTGCAGACAGCTGAGGCAGCCGAGGAGGGCGAGAGAATTGGAAGAATTGAAACGTTGTGTAAGCAGATTCGTAAAAAACTGCTCAAACATAAATCGCTTGAACAGATCGCCGATGAATTGGAGGAAACACCGGAGACGATCAGGCCGTTGTACGAACAGGTGCAGAAGGAATTGAAATAGAATGGATCGTGTATGTATTAGATTAGGAATATGATAGGAGTGTACGATAATGATTGTATGCGTTGCCATGGATGATCGAATGGGTATGATGTTTAACAAACGGAGGCTAAGTCAGGACAGGCAGCTAAGAACGAGGCTGCTGGAAATGGCTGGTGACCAGACACTCTGGATGAATGGGTATTCGGCAAAACAATTCGAGTCATCGTTTGCTGATCATATTATGGTGGATGAGGATTTTTTAAATAAAGCAGGTGCAGATGATTACTGTTTTGTTGAAAACTGTTCGCTGAGAGGATATAGAGATAAAATTAAGAAAATTATATTATTTAAATGGAATCGCAGATATCCCTCAGATACCTATTTTGATATTCCATTGACTGATTTGGAATGGAAACTGATCGGGTCGGATGAATTATCAGGTTATTCACATGAGAAGATTACGGTAGAGGAGTGGGAACGTGAGCAGGTATAAAAAAATCCACCCCATTTTTATTAGCATTCTTATTGGCGTCGCTTTACTGATGGGATGTTCTTCTGTTCCGTCTAATCCACCGGAACAGAATACGGAAGATGCTGCCGTCAACATCCCTTCGACTGCCCACACGATCTCGTCAGACAATATTCCGGCATATTCCGGTGATCCGTATGTGGTTATTGATGACAATGAACCGCATTTTACAGAGAAAGAGTTTTCGACTACCTCCTATGAGTATTACAGTGAGCTTGATGCGCTTGGACGCTGTGGCGAGGCGCATGCTTGTATAGGCGTCGATCTGATGCCGACAGAAAAACGGGGTAAGATCGGTTCTGTCAAGCCTAGCGGCTGGCATACGGTAAAATATGAAGGAGTTGACGGCAATTATTTATATAACCGATGCCATCTGATTGCGTATCAGTTGTCCGGTGAGAATGCCAATGACAAAAATCTGATTACGGGAACGAGATACATGAATGTGGAGGGAATGCTGCCGTTTGAAAACATGGTAGCAGACTATGTAAAGGAAACAAAAAATCATGTCATGTACCGCGTGACGCCGGTCTTTGCCGGAGATGATCTGGTCGCCAGCGGCGTAGAGATGGAGGCTGAATCGGTAGAGGATGCGGGTGAGGGCATTCTGTTTCATGTATATTGTTATAATGTGCAGCCGGGTGTGAATATCGATTATGCGACCGGGGACAGTGCATTGTCAGATGATACTGTAGACGAGAACGAGGAGCCGGAAACTCCGGATGAGGAGGCACCGGTTATGGTATGGAAGTCGGCGACCGGTGAAAAGTATCACAGCATCAATCACTGCGGGAACATGAACCCGGACAGGGCAACACAGCTCACAGAAGAACAGGCGATCAATCTGGGATTGGGAAAATGCAGCAGATGCTGGTGATCACCGGCGGATGACATGTGACATAGGATATATAATATCGACAAGGTGTCCCGGGTGTGTTATGATGATGGCATGTATGCGGCATATGGCAGATCATAGAACACAATATATTTACTGGAGAATGAAATATGATAGCAATCATTGACTACGACGCTGGCAACCTAAAGAGCGTGGAAAAAGCACTTGCTTCGCTTGGACAGCCCAGCATCATTACGAGAGACAGACATGAGATCCTGCATGCGGATCATGTGATATTGCCGGGTGTGGGAGCATTCGGGGATGCGATGCAGCAGTTGAAAAAATATGAGCTGGACAAGGTCGTCCGCGAAGTTGTGGATCGACAGATCCCGATGCTGGGTATCTGTCTGGGCTTGCAGCTGTTATTCGACGGCAGCGAGGAGAGTGAAGGAGTGGAAGGTCTGGGATTGCTCCGCGGAAGTGTCGTGCGTTTTTCATCGGAGCACGGATTGAAGATCCCACATATCGGCTGGAATTCATTGGCACTGCAGAATGAGGGACGGCTGTTCCGTGGGATCGCGGACGGATCGTATGTGTACTTTGTCCATTCCTATTATCTGAAAGCAGTGGATGAACAGATTGTAAAGGCGACGACGACATATGGCGATCTGGTGCATGCATCGGTGGAACAGGGTAACCTGTTTGCCTGTCAGTTCCATCCGGAGAAAAGCAGTACGGTCGGACTGGCTATTTTGAACAATTTTGCACATATCGGAACAGAGGAGGGAGTCTAGAATGTTTACAAAACGAATCATCCCTTGTCTGGATGTGAATAACGGAAGAGTAGTGAAAGGTGTCAATTTTGTCAATCTGCGCGATGCAGGCGACCCGGTAGAGATCGCAGCTGCCTATGACAAGGCGGGGGCGGATGAGGTCGTATTTCTCGATATCACGGCATCGTCCGATGGCAGAGAAACAGTCGTGGATATGGTGCGCAAGGTAGCGGAGAAGGTGTTCATCCCGTTCACGGTCGGCGGCGGTATCCGTACAGTCGATGATTTCCGGGCGCTGCTGCGGGAAGGTGCGGATAAGATATCGATCAATTCATCGGCGATCAACCGGCCGGAACTGATCAGCGAAGCGGCAGATAAGTTTGGCAGCCAGTGTGTGGTCGTTGCGATCGATGCGAGACGGCGCGCAGACGGCAGTGGTTGGAATATCTATAAAAACGGCGGTCGCGTGGATGTGGGTATCGATGCGGTCGAGTGGGCGATGAAAGCCGATCGTATGGGAGCGGGCGAGATCCTGCTGACGAGTATGGACTGCGACGGCACAAAGGCAGGCTATGATATTGAATTGACGAGACAGATCGCGGAAAATGTGTCGATCCCGGTGATCGCGTCCGGCGGAGCGGGAACGATGGAGCATTTTTATGATGCACTGACTGAAGGCAAGGCGGATGCGGCACTTGCGGCGTCACTGTTCCATTATAAAGAGATGGAGATCATGGATCTGAAAAACTATCTGGCAGAGCGTGGCGTATCGGTGCGTAGATAAGGAGATGATAAAAATGGCAATGATCGATAATGACTGGCTGCCGGTATTAGAACCGGAGTTTCGCAAGCCTTATTACGCGCAGTTGTATCGCTTTGTGCGTCAGGAGTATCACGAGCATGTAATCTATCCTCCGGCAGAAGATATATTCAATGCGTTTCATCTGACACCGTTACATAAGGTAAAGGTGCTGATTCTCGGACAGGATCCGTATCATGGGGAGCATCAGGCGCATGGGTTGTGTTTTTCCGTGCAGGAGTCGCAGCCGGAGATTCCACCGTCACTGGTGAATATTTACAAGGAATTGCAAGATGACCTCGGCTGTAAGATACCGAACAACGGCTGCCTGACCAAATGGGCAGATCAGGGAGTGCTGCTGCTCAATACGGTGCTGACGGTACGTGCGCATCAGGCCAATTCCCATCAGGGCAGAGGCTGGGAACAGTTTACGGATGCCGTGATACGGGCAGTGAATGAGCAGGACCGGCCGATCGTCTACATGCTGTGGGGCAGACCGGCGCAGAGTAAGATACCGATGCTGACGAATCCGAAGCATCTGGTGCTGACAGCGCCTCATCCGAGCCCGTTGTCTGCATACCGGGGATTTTTCGGATGCCGTCATTTCAGTAAAGCCAACCAATTTCTGTCAGAGCACGGCGTGGAGCCGGTCGACTGGCAGATCCCGGATATCTGATATACAGATCAGAACCGGCTATTCATGATGAATCAACATATGCGGGGCAGGATCAGCGGACTCGCTGCTGGCGGGAATGCGGATCTCTACCTCGGTTTCACTTCCGGGTGTGCTGCGATAGCTCAGACCATACTGGCTGCCGTAGCATAGCTGGATTCTTTTATGTGTATTGGAGATCGCTATATTGCTGCCACGTGAGCTGTGACCGTTGCCGGTCAGTATCGTGGACAGCTTCTCCGGTGCGATTCCAACACCGTCATCTGTGATCACGAACACGAGTGTCTCACCTTCCATCCAGCCCATGAGAACGATATTTCCTTCTTTGACCGGCTTTTCCAATATACCATGCAGGATGGAATTCTCCACGATCGGCTGAAAGACCAGCTTGGGGATCATATAGTCGAGCATTTCGTCCGGTACATCCACAAAGAAATGAATCTTGTCATTAAAACGCATATTCTGGAGCTGGACATAGAGTGTCACATGCTCCAGTTCCTCGCGGACCGTGATAATGGAACTGCCGCGGCTGAGGGTGATCCGGTAGAAGCGGGAGAGCAGGTTGACGGCCTCCGATACCTGGGCTGTCTCGCCGGATCTCGCCATCCAGTTGATCATATCCAGTGTGTTATACAGAAAATGTGGATTGATCTGTGCCTGTAATGCGCGAAATTCGGAGTGGCGGAGCTCATCCGCGGTCTGCTGCTGCTCAGCGACCAGTCGGTTGATCTCGCCGGACATATAATTATAGGAGTCAATGAGGGAGCAGATCTCGTCAGATCCGTCCGGTTTGTTCATAGGCATGGGAAGCTCGCTGCTGCGCACGCGCTGCATATTTTCAGCAACCTTTGAGATGCGGCCGGTGACTGAACTGCTCAGGCGCTGGCTGATGATGACGCAGACGATCAGCACAAATGCATAGAGCAGCATGAAGTTTAGGACGAGCTGGCTGCCTTCGGAGGTCAGGTTCGATTCTGGTACGGCGGATACCATGATCCAGTCGGTATCAGGGATCACCTTGCATCCACAGTATACATTCTGACCGGCAAACTGCAGGCGTTCCTGCCGTGAAGCAGAGGGAATCCGTTCTGTGATCTCGTCGTAGGGGATGTAATATGCACCGGAAAGTGCAGTGTTGGTCGAGGCTACGATCTCATTACGCGAATTTGTGATATAGATCACACTGTTGTTGTACGGCAGATCCTGCAGCAGGATCGGCTGGATCGAGGATTGATTGAAATAGATCGCAACGTAGCATTCCATATCGCCGCTTTTGATCCGCCGGATGATCGCATGTGAGCCGAGTGTGGAAGACTCGGTCGGTGACAGATAACGTGGCGGACACAGCAGGAGATTATCATCTGTGCTGCTGAAGATGCCGTGCCAGTAGGTGCCCTTTGCCGGGTCGAGTGTGTCATATACCGCATTGTCGGACTGGGATCTGAGCACGTTCAGATGGTCGTCATCGAGATAGATCCGGACTGCGGATACCAGTGAGTTGTCCTGACAGTTGGCGATCACGTTTTCAAAATTGTGGACAGAGGTAGGAAAATTGACCAGATATTCATAGCTGGCCGGTTCACTGTTTCTGACAAATGCTGAAAAAAAATCGTTGCCGATGATGTTTTCGGACATCAATTCCAACTGATTGATCGTCGTGCCGATATTGGTACGTGTCTGGTCTGCCAGCGTGTTTAGCGAGTGAAGTGTCGTATTGGTCGTGACGGTTACCATCTGATTGTAGGCAAAGGATGTGATGAGCATTGCCGGAATGATCGTCAGGATCAGATGGGTGATGAGAAATTTCACACGCAGGGAAATCTGGTATTCGTAGATATGTTTTATTTTTTTAATTAAGGTCATAAGGACTCCTTCTCACGGTATTCGGAGGGTGACAGACCGACCACCTTTTTAAATGTTTTTCCAAAATAATTCTGATCGCCGTAGCCGACGCTGGCAGCGATCTCGCTGATCTTGTTGCGTGGATCGGATAATAGCTGCTTGGCCTTCTCCATACGGAAATTCGTCAGATACTGGTTGAGCGTCTGACCGGTCTCTGTCTTAAACACCGTACATAAATAGGAAGAAGACAGATGCACATGATCGCTGATATCCTTGATCGACAGGTTGCTGTCACTGTAGTTCTTGCTGATGTAGTCTTTGATCAGAAACAGGGTGGAATTCTCTGTCACCGCGGTTTCCAGCAGGGTAAAATAATTGGTGACTGCCTGATTGAGCAGCTCATGGACATCACGGTAATTCATGCAGTCGTTGAGCTGTTCGAGCGGACTTGGCGCAGAGGCATCGGTACTTGTGCTGACCTTGGCATCGTATTGCAGATTGGAGATGACCATGAGCAGCTTATAATACAGATCTCTGGCCTGATTCGGCAGCAGTCCCCGGTTATTCTGCAGTTTGTCGGACAGCTCATCGCAGAGCGCAAGTGCAGTTGCCTGCTCACGCTTGGATAAGGCATCCCGGAAACGCAGGGGGAATTCATTCATATAGGTGGCGGAAATGCTGTGCCCCTCCTCATAGGGATGGAGGATCGTTTCATAAGGGGTGAAAAAGGCACTTTGCAACAGCAGTACAGCACTATTATATGAAATATATACATTCCGGTATCCCTTGACCGTATCACCAAGTACGAGATGAAACCGGGAAATACCGTAATTTACCAGCAGATCACGGATATATGTGCAGATATGTACCAGAGTCCGGGGTGGCTGCTTTTTGTCGCTGTACAGGTGCAGGATCACATATGCTGTGTGCTTCATCGTATGCAGCTCAGACATGTGATAGCCGGATAAATGCCGGCGTATGCAGGCGAACAGCTCTGAACGGTCTGCGTCCGGCATATGCAGCATCTGCTCTCCGGTGCTGAGGATCAGAGTTGTGAAATACTGGTTATGTTGAAAGGGTAGTTCGGACTGTTCATGCAGATCCGCTCCGGCCTGTGTCAGAGCCAGAGCCAGCTTGGAACTGGTTTCCTGCTGGAAAAACTGATTGGATTCGCGCTGCAGTTGCTGCTTTTGCACGAGTGATACGGCTTCGGTCAGTGCATCCGTGATATCGTCCGGGGTAAAGGGCTTTTCTACGTAGCTGACGGCTTTGAGGTTGATCGCTGCTTTTAAATATTCCTTGTCGGAATAGCCGCTCATGAAGATGATCGGACAGTCGCTCACCAGTTCGCGGAGCCGTCTGGACAGTTCAATACCATCCATTCGCGGCATGCGCACGTCCGTGAGCAGAATGTCCGGTGCGGACTTTTGTGCATAGGACAATGCATTGACGCCGTCATCGGCACTGTCGATGTGTGTAATGCCAAGACTGTCCCAGTCAATGCTGGAAATGATACCTTTTCTAGTCAGTTCCTCATCATCTGCAATCAGAATACGCATGATGTACCTCCGTTGTACGTTTGTTATCTGCCATCATTTTAGCACATCTGTCCGGTGGTGTCACCTATCGGATCAAATACAAAAAGGATGAAAAAAAGGTAAAAAAATAATAAAAAAAGAATAAAAAACGAAAAAAAATACCCGCAATCAAAAAAAATTACGATAGGATTCCCAAAAATGTAATGATAAGATTATTACAAGGTCGAGAGAGAAACATCACTTTTTTGACAAACAATGTGAGAGAAAGGAGCAACGATCAATGGCTTCAGAATATGTTCTGGAATTAAAAGAGATCACCAAGATCTTCCCCGGTGTGAAAGCACTTGACGGAGTGAGCTTCCAGTTGAAGGCAGGAGAGATCCACGCACTGATGGGAGAGAACGGAGCCGGAAAATCTACTTTTATTAAAGTAATCACCGGTGTACATAAAGCCGATGGCGGCGAGATGTATCTGAATGGCGAGAAGGTTGATTTTAAAGGACCGAATGACAGCCAGGCAGCAGGTATTGCAGCGATTTATCAGCATGTAACTGCCTATCCGCACTTAAGCGTAGCGGAGAATATTTTTATGGGTCATGAAAAAGTAAAACATGGAATGATCCAGTGGAAAGAGATGTATGAGGAGGCAGATAAGCTGCTCGCGCAGTTGAATGCGGATTTCAAGTCCAGCGCAGAGATGGGTTCTTTATCCGTAGCACAGCAGCAGATGGTAGAGATCGCTAAGGCATTATCAGCAAATGCCAAGATCATCATCATGGATGAGCCGACCGCATCACTGACCAAGAATGAGTCAGAGAATCTGTATCGTATTGCAGAGAAATTAAGAGATGAGGGAGCTTCCATTATCTTCATTTCACACAGATTCGAGGATATGTACCGTCTGGCAACGCGAGTTACCGTATTCCGTGATTCTAAATATGTAGGAACTTACGATGTAGACAAGATCTCCAATGCAGACCTGATCACCGCAATGGTAGGTCGTGAGATCACAGATATGTTCCCGAAGCCTGAGGTTGAGCTCGGCGAGGAAGTACTCCGTGTAGAGAATCTTTCCAGAGAGGGATTCTTCAAGGATGTATCCTTCAGCGTTCGTAAGGGTGAGATCCTTGGTCTGACCGGACTGGTAGGAGCCCGCAGAACTGAGGTAATCCAGACGATCTACGGAGTAGAGAAGTTAGACAGCGGTAAGATCTTCCTGAACGGAAAAGAGATCAAGATCCGCAATCCGCATGATGCGATTGCAAACGGTATCGGACTTCTGACAGAGGATCGTTCCAATCTCGGACTGATCTTAGATTGGGGTATCGGACGTAACATTACCCTGACAGAGATCGAAAAATACGGAAATAAGTTCTTCACTAATGATAAGGCAGAGCGTGCCGCAGCCAAGAAACTGGCAGAGGAAGTAGATACCAAGGCAGTTTCACTGTTTGACAAGGTCAGCACACTGTCCGGTGGTAACCAGCAGAAGGTTGCCGTATCCAAGATCCTTGCATCTGATCTGAAGGTGCTGATCATGGATGAGCCGACAAAGGGTATCGACGTCGGTGCCAAGGCTGAGATCTATGATATCATGGGTCAGCTGGCACAGCGCGGATATGCGATCATCATGATCTCATCCGAGATGCCTGAGGTATTGAACATGAGTGACCGTATCATCGTTATGTGTGAAGGAAAGATCACCGGCGAGTTAAGTCGTGATGAGGCAACACAGGAGGGTATTCTGGAGTTCGCTATGGCAAAATCTCTGAAGAATACTTCTGATAAATAAATAGGGAAAGGTGAGTGGAGAAAATGGAAAATAAATCAGTTTTGAAAAAGATCACCGGTTCCCGTGAAGCGATCCTGTTTCTTATCGTGGTAATTCTGGCGATCTTCATTGAAGCAAAATCCGGCGGAGCATTTTTCCAGTTGGATAACTTAAACGGTATGTTTAAAAACTATGCAGTTGACTTTGTCATTGCAATCGGTATGATGCTTGTTATGCTGACAGGCGGTATCGATATCAGTGTCGGTTCTACACTGGCACTTTCAGGAATGTGTGCATCATTGATCTTCAGAGATCATCAGGAGCTGCCGATCATCGTGGTATTTGGTATCGCGATCGTAGTTGGTCTGGCATGCGGACTGCTGATCGGAGCAGTGATTGCTTATGGTAAAGTACCTCCGATCATTGCAACCATGGGTTGTATGAATGCATTCCGTGGCGCTACTTACCTCGTAGCACATAACGAGTGGGTAGCAGCGATGGATTTCACTGAGAGCTACAAGAATTTTGCTCAGAAGAGCTATCTCGGATTCGGTGTGATCAATAACCTTCTGGTTATCGTTATCATTTTATACGTGATCTTCTATATCATCTTAAAATGGACACCGGCCGGACGTAAGATCTACGCGGTAGGTTCCAATGCCGAGGCAGCATCTGTATCCGGTATCAATGTACGAAAAGTAAAGACGATCTGCTATACGATCCTGGGCGGTCTGACCGGACTTGCCGGCGGTATGTTTACTTCATTGTATGCATCTGCACAGGGTAACATGGGTGAAGGTCTTGAGATGGACTGTATCGCAGCCTGCGTTGTAGGTGGTGTGAGCATGACCGGTGGTAAAGGAAACATCGTTGGTGTGTTCATGGGAGCGCTCGTGATCGCGATCATCGGTAAAGGACTTCCTCTGATCGGTGTATCACAGTTCTGGCAGAAAGCGATCAAGGGTGTCATCATCCTCGTGTTCGTTATTCTGAACGTACTCGTACAGCGTTCTGTTGACAAGGCAGCATTAAAGAGAAGGGAGATTTAGTCATGGCAGGAAAATCAGGTAGAGAGATTATTGCAGAACAGCCCTTCTCATGGAAGCATCTGCTTCTTCGCTGGGAGTCCATGCTCGTTCTGTTGTTAGTAGTCGTAAACATCATGAACATTGCGATTTCAGATAAGTATTGGAGTGTGACCGGATTGTTCCGTGCGACCAACTCCTTCCTCAATATCGCATTTATGGTATTGCCGATGTGCTTCGTGCTCATCCTCGGAGATATCGATATTTCAGTCGGATCGATCCTTGCATTCAGCGCTACGATGCTTGGTGTTACATACAATGCAGGAGCACCGATGGGTGTGGCAGTATTAGTTGCACTGCTGACCGGTACTGTCTGCGGATGCATCAACGGATTGATCGCAACACAGTTTACAGAGTTAAACCCGATGATCATTACATTCGGTACACAGGTTGTATACCGTGGATTATGTGAGATCATCTTAGGAGACCAGTCAACCGGCGGTCTGAACAATGTTATGTGGTTCTCCAATCTGTACTGGGGCAAGCTCGGCGGAGTCGTTCCGTACATGTTCATCATCTTTGTTGTATGTGCGATCGTATTCGGTGTCGTACAGCACAAGACCACATTCGGACGTAGAATGTACGCGATCGGTGCCAACCGTGAAGCAGCCAGATACTCAGGTATCAATGTACAGGGAACCAGATTTATCGTATTCGTGATCACGGGTCTGTTCTCAGCAGTAGCTGCAATCTTTACTGCAGCATCTATGGGAAGTATCAACAACGCAGTAGGAAAAGGTACAGAGATGGATGCCATCGGTATCTGCGTACTGGGTGGTATCATGACAGACGGTGGTAAAGGTAACTTTATCGGAGCAATGATCTCCGTATTCTTACTTGGTCTGTTAGAGTATGGTCTCGGACTGGTCAACGTATCTTCAAACGTCATGCTGGTAGTCAAGGGCGCACTGCTCGTGATCTCAGTCATGATCCCGAATCTGAAGATCATTGGTAACAGAAAGAAAAAGGTAGCATAACAGCTACAGATCAGTTATAATCTAACCCGGCTAAAGCGGATGGCTTCACATCCGTTTGAGCATATATCAAAATCTTATGGGAGGTAAGAAAAACATGAAGAAAAAAGTTCTGAGCGCATTATTATGCGTATCCATGGCAGCTACTATGTTAGTAGGCTGTGGTGGAAACACAGACGACGCTGCCGCAGATGCACCTGCAGCAGAGGACACAACCGATGATGCAGCAGCTGACACAGAGGAGCCTGCAGCAGAGGACACAACTGATGATGCAGCAGCTGATGATGCAGCAGCAGCTACAGATGCTGACCTGACCACAGACAAGACATTCTGTCTGATCGTTAAGAGTGCTGGTAACCCTTACAATCAGAAAGAGGCTGATGGTTTCAAGGAAGCTATCGAGGCACAGGGAGGTACATTCGTACTTCAGGAGCCCGCAGCAGCAGATGCTGAGAGCCAGATCACATGTATCAACAATGCAATTTCACAGGGCGTAGATGCGATCGCTATCGCAGCTAATGATGCAGATGCATTACAGCCCGCTTTAACAGAAGCTAAGAACGCTGGTATCCATGTACTTGCACTTGACTCTGCTACAAACGCAGCTTCTCGTGAAGTATTCTGTAACCAGGCTGGTATCACTCAGGTTGGTGAGACTCTGATGGAGGCTGTAAAGGATATCTCCGGTGGAGAAGGAAAGTGGGCAATCCTGTCTGCTGCTTCTACAGCTACAAACCAGAACGCATGGATTGATTCTATGAAGTCTGTAATGGAAGATTCAGCTTACTCAGGACTTGAGTTAGTTGGTGTATACTATGGTGATGATGAGTACCAGAAGTCAGTAGACCAGACAGATGCTATTCTTTCTGAGAACCCTGATGTAAAGGTTATCTGCGCACCTACTACTGTAGGTATCATGGCAGCCGCAAAGGTTGTTGAGGACAAGGGTCTTGCAGGACAGGTTAAGGTTACCGGTCTTGGATTACCTTCAGAGATGGCTGACTACATCGGCGATGATGATTCTCATTCTTGCCCTTACATGTTCCTGTGGAACCCGATCGACTTAGGAAAGTTAGCAGGTTATACTTCAATCGCGCTTGTTAACGGTGTGATCACCGGTGCTGAGGGAGAGAGCTTCACTGCTCCTGACGGAACTGCTTATGAAGTAACTGCAGCCAGCGATGGTGGTACAGAAATCATCCTTGGACCTCCTTATGGATTCAATCCTGATAACATCGAGGAGTGGAAGTCTGTTTACTAAAATAGGCTGACAAAAGGGACTGCTCCGGCAGTCCCTTTTTTAATAAAAAAAACGGAGGTATCTGACAATGGTAAAAGCATTTACAATGAAGCTGTACGAGGGACAGGCGAAAGAGTATGAGAAGCGCCACAACGAGCTCTGGGACGAGATGAAAGACATGATCCATGAGCATGGCGGAAAGAACTACTCTATCTTTTTAGATGAGAAGACCAATATCCTGTACGGTTATATCGAGATCGAGGATGAGGAACTGTGGGCAAAGGGTGCTGACACAGCGATCAACCGCAAGTGGTGGGATTTCATGGCAGACATCATGGAGACCAATCCGGACAACAGCCCGGTCTGCATCGACCTCAAGCCTGTGTTCCATCTGGATTAATTGTATGATTGTCTGTCCATTGGCGGCGGAACTGATTGGGAGTCATTGACTCCCTTTCTTTGAATAATCTTATCAGATAGCTCGGCTGATTCAGCCCTGTCTCGTAGGAAATCTCGGTCACGGACAGGGAGGAAAAGCGGAGCAATTCTTTTGCGTAGGATAATCTGGTGCAGATGATATATTCATTGACTGGTTTTCCTACGTATTTTTTAAATTCATGTGACAGATGATACTTGCTGACGGGTATCCGTGCCGCCAGCTCATCCAGAGACAGGGATTCACGGAAATGCCTGTCGATATAACGCTTCGTCTCCTTGATGCTGTCCGGCATGATAAAATCATTTTGTGAGCCTGTGTAGGTATCGGTCAGAAATTCCGTCAAAATAGAGGTGATCAGTTCGGACGATACCGGTTCTGTGGTCGCATCTGTTTTCTGATGGATCGCTACGATACGACGCAGCATGAGCTCCATGTGATCCGGATCCGGACACTGCAGCAGATGAAAGCCGTTCTTGACAAATTCTTCATAGTATCCCAATGCATTGGCTCCGTTAAAATGCAGCCACAAAAATTCCCAGTTACCACCCGGAATACAACGATAATAATGATGCTCGTTACAGTTGATCAGACAGGCAGAGCCGGGTGTGAGCTCATAGGTGCTGCCGCTGTAGGACAGCCGGCCGCTGCCGGAGACCGTGTAGATGATCAGATAGCTGTTCAGATTGGCACGCTCTGTATAATAGGAGGCGTCTGTGCGGAAATAGCCGCATTCCTGCACATAGAAAAACAGCCGTTTGGCAGTCTCGCTGGCAGTGGGCATGAGACGGATCGAATCCTGACTCCAGCCGGCAACATAATTTTCCAGATAAGAACCGGATGTAGGCATAGTTGGTGCTCCTTTTTATTATCAGATGATCAGGGTGATTGCAAACTTATTTTAAATCGGGCTGTCTGGCTGTGGTCACAGCAGTATCCCGGTCAGTTGTGTGGATGCGAGCGCAGGGTTCGTGATCGTGCAGCTCCCGCAGGCAGTCTGTTTTGCTTTCATTGCACGAACCATTCCGATGAGCCTTTGAAAAACCTGACTCGTGTTCAGCAACGGCTTCCACGAGTCAAAAGTCTCATCTCCATCGTGCAAAGGCAGCAAAATCAGACAATGCCTTGCTCGCGCTGCTGATATTCGTTGAGCTGTGCTTGCGCTCGCGTGTCCCATCTACGCAGTGAATACGTTTCGCAGACGATATGTAACGCAGGGCTGACTGCTGCGACCGTAGCCAGACAGCCTATCAAAAATTAGTTATGAATCGTGCGACCGCAAGATCGTGCAATTTTCGAACAATATCATCGAATGACAAATGCCGCTTCGATTGTTATAGTAATACTATCATAAGAAGTTGAGAAAAGGAACACCAAATAATTGCACACAGCAAAAAGATGATATTTTTAAGAATCGAAAGGAGCATTTTATCATGGAAAAATTAAAGCAGACAAAAAAGGCACGTATCGGAATCTACACAATGGGACTGAAGGCATACTGGAACCAGTTCGAAGGACTGCGTGAGCGTATGATCGAATACGGTCAGTTCATCGCGGAGAAGGTAGATGCGATGGATGAGGCAGAAGTGTATTTTTATGGACTGGTCGATTGCCCGGAAGAGGGAAAAAAAGCCGGAGAATATTTTAATGAGCACAATGTGGATATGATCCTGGCACACGCAGGAACCTATGTAACCAGTGCATCAGTCCTTCCGGTTCATCAGATCTGCCCGGCATTTACCGTGATCCTGAACCTGCAGCCGACCGCGCGTATCAATTATGCCGTGACAACGACCGGTGAATGGCTGGCACACTGTGGTGCATGCCCGGTACCGGAGCTCGCCAATGCATTTAACCGTGCAGGTATCTCCTGCAAGATCGTGAACGGACTGCTTGGCATGGATCATACACCGGAGATATCCATGACAGATGAAAATACAGCAGATCGTCCGGAGGCCAAGCGTGCATGGAAGGAGATCGGAGAGTGGGTCAAGGCTGCTTCTGTTAAGGCAGGACTGCGCGGCAGCCGCTTCGGATTCCTCGGCGGATATTATTGCGGAATGCTCGATATGTACAGTGATTTTACCATGTTCCAGGGACAGACCGGTGCACATGTGGAAGTCATCGAGATGTGTGATCTGAACCGTCAGTTACAGACTGTGACAGACGAAGAAGTAGCACAGAAAAAGCGTGAGATCGAGGAATTCTTTATCATCAGCGATGATAAGGCGGCGGACCCGCTGGCACAGAAGCCCACGCCGGAGCAGCTTGACTGGTCTGCACGCGTGGCAGTCGCACAGGAAAAACTCGTAAAAGAATATGATCTGGATGCACTCTGCTATTATTATCACGGTGCACCGGGCGGAGAATATGAGAAGCTTCAGAGTGGATTTATCGTAGGACATTCGCTGCTGACTGCAAAGGGTATTCCCTGCGCGGGAGAGGGCGATCTCAAGACCTGTCTGGCAATGAAGATCTGTGATATGGTCGGTGTCGGCGGCAGCTTCTGCGAGATCGTAACGACAGACTATGTAGACGGCACGATCCTGCTCGGACATGACGGACCGTTCCATCTGGCAATCGCAAAAGGAAAGCCCTACCTCCGTGGACTTGGTCTGTATCACGGCAAGCAGGGCAGTGGTGTCTCAGTAGAGGCAAAGGTGCGTCCGGGTGCGATCACCAATTTAGGATGTACACAGACGATCGACGGTACATTGAAATTCACGATCACCGAGGCTGAGGCAACGGATGGCACGATCATGACGATCGGTAATACACAGACACCTGTAAAATTCAAGAAGGATCCCGATGCCTATATGGACGAGTGGTTCGCTGAAGCACCGACCCATCATTTTGCGATGAGTGTCGGACATAACGGAGCGCTGTTTGAGAAGATCGGACAACTGTTACAGGTTCCGTATGTGGTACTCGATAAATAAGGCTGCCGGAAAGGTATTCCGACGCAGAATCTGATGGATCCTTAGAGAATGATCCTTACGACAAAATCCTGATCTTCCATGAAAAACTGGTATTGTCCATGCTGGCTCTCCACATAGTAGATGATACTTTTGACACCAAGACCATGTCCGGAGCGGCTGGTGACCGGGATACCGTCAGAAAAAACGGGCGGCATGGGAGCAGGATTTCGTTCCAGCAGCATCAAATGGTTCATTTTTTCAAAAATATGTAGTTCAATGTGCCGATATTCTTCGGAGAGATCTTTTACTGCATTCATGGCATTCTCCAGAATATTGGACAGAACCGCGCAGAAGATCATTTCCGAGCATGGCAGATCCGCAGGAGCCGTGATCTGTGTGTGAAAGGCTATGCCGGATTCCTGTAATCTGGAACTGTAGATGGAGAGAACGGAATTCAGCAGCTCATTTTCAGAAAATGTACGGATCACCGTATTTTCATAGGTTGTATGAAGCTGCTGAATGTACTCCAGCGCAGCGTCTGTTTCCTTCTGCTGGATCAATGTCTGCAGGACCGACAGGTGATGACGGATATCGTGCCGCAGGATCGCCATGTTTTTTTCACTCTTTTTAACCTGCTCGATCTCTGAATGCAGCGAATGAAGCTGCATATTGATCAGTTCGTTGTACTGTTCTGTGCGGCTATTCAGCTCATATTCCCGAAAATAGACGATCAGAAAAATGAGATAAGACAGACACAGGACAAAACCGAGAAACTCGGACACCACGCGGCTGCCGGAATACAGCAGTGTGGAAAACTTGGTCGTGGCATAATCAAATAAATAATAGACAAAAGGCATACTGCCGATGATGCACAGCTCCCGGTCTGATTTCTGAAATAACATGGCAGTGGTAGGACACAGATATCTGCACAGCAGGGCAAATACAAGCAGCGTCACACAGATCCTGCATACATAATAGCACCAGTCCTGTCCGGTCAGGGTAAGCGCAAGAATCCCGGCCCAGTTGTTGAACTGGCAGCATAGATAAGCGGTCATGATAGAAGTCAGTGCCTGCAGCCAGCGGAATTTGTAATAGAATACAAGCACCAAGAGCAGTGGCAGATGCACAATGATCGGATAGATCTGCTCTGCCAGTTGCGCATCGGCCAGATGAAAACAGATCAGATAGGTGATTGCGGAGGCACATGCTGCCAGCAGCAGAACCCCGACATTTTTCCGGTTCTGTTTCACTCCGAGAAAAAATGCGGACAGAAAAATGCCAAACAGCATGGTCGTTATATGGTGTGTATAGGTCAATATTGAAATCAGCATGAAAATCCCTCTGAAAATGTCAAAAAAATCATAATTCGTTTAAATACTGCCTGAGCCGGGCGAGAACAGGAGCTTCGCTGACATCTCCGAGCAGATATTTTGCAGCCTGTTTTACTTCGGGTCTTGCATTTGCGACCGCAAAGCTCTCACCGGCACAGCGTAACATCGGAATATCATTGCCGTTGTCTCCGAAGGCAGCGGTCTCTTCCGTTGAGATGCCAAGCGCCTGCTGGATATGGGACAGCGCCTGCCCCTTGCTGACGCCGGGAACCATCATATCGACCCAGCGGTCGCCTGCCAGTGCGATACTGACGCGGTCACCGAAATGTTCGCGCAGCGGGGCGGCAACGTCAGCCGCATCCGCAGCGTAGGTGTACAGAGCGACTTTGATCAGCGGTTCTTCAATAGAGAGCAGATCATCGACGATACGGATATTCATTTTATAGCCTTCCCTGACCCATTTCACATATTTGGGATGGTTCTGGTCTGTATAGGTGCCGCGTGCGGCGGATGCCATGAGCCATGCATCCGGTACTTTTCGTGCTTCCTGTACGACTTCTGTCAGCAGATCTTTGGAAAATCCATTGCAGGCGAGCTCTTTTCCGTGGCGTGAGACAAAACCGCCATTGTCGGAGATGACAGTGATCTCGTCTTCCATGCATTTGAATACGCCCATGACACTTTCATAATTGCGCCCGCTCGCAGCCACAAAGGTCACGCCCTTTTCCTGAAGCGAGCGGATCACGTCGTACACAGCGGGATCGATCGCGGTCGTTCCCTCGGGGAGCAGTGTCCCGTCCATATCTGAAGCGATCAGTTTTATCATTATAAAATTCCTCCCTAGAAAAAACTTCTTTTTATACGTGAATTATTGTAGCATAAAATCTGCAAATGCCAAGATTTTATGCAAAATATGTTCAGAAAATGCTAAATATCCGGCAGAGCGTCCAAAGGTGGTCGAATGGGTGCTGCTCTTCTGCTCTTCGTGTAAAAACATGGCATTTGCATAGAAAATATGTTAAGATGAGTGAAACAAATGTAAAGAAAAGAGATTCAGTCATGATAAGAGCCGCGTTTTGCGATGATGACAGATCCGTGTTGAATGAACTACAGGTTCTGATGGACAGTTATCGGGGAGAACGAAATCAGAAAATCACATGTACCGCATTTTACAGTCCGTTGGAGCTGATCGCGCAGATCGAGAAGGGAATGCGCTTTGATGTTTTGTTTCTGGATGTGCTGATGCCCGGTGTAGATGGAATTGAGACTGCACAGGAGATACGGGCATATGACAGTGCCATGAAGATCATTTTTCTCACGTCGTCTGCGGAATATGCGGTGCAGTCCTACACGGTCAATGCATATTTTTATCAGATGAAACCGATCTGCCCGGAGAATTTTTACCGGCTGATGGATTCTGTGATCGAGGAACGTGAGAAAGCACAAAAGAAAAACCTGATCATCAGGAGCAAGAGAGGTGTCACGCAGATCGACCTGGATCATCTGGTGTACTGCGAGGTGTGCAGCAGAACACTCGTATTTCACATGCAAAGTGGGGAACTGATCGAAGGTGCGGGCAGAATGGATGATCTGAACCGGCAATTGGCAGAATACGATAATTTTCTGCGGGTGCACAGATCGTATCTCGTAAATATGGAATACATACAGACGATTTCTTACAAGGTAGTCCGGATGATCAATCAGGATGAGATTCCGGTCCCGCATGGAAGGTGTTCAGAGATAAAAAATCAATATCTGGATTATGCATTCAGTAAAGGACAGATGGTCTTTCAGTGATGGTCGATTGAGTACATTTAATGGTCGGTTTGTGGTAAACCGGCCATTTTTTTCAATTTTCCTGTAGGCTAAAAAGGGTAGGTGAAAAACCGCAATTTTTTAGTGAAGGAGAAAGAATATGAAAAGAAAAGTAATTGCAATGATGATGAGCCTGACTCTGGCAATGGCAGTGACTGCATGCGGAGGAACTGATACGGAGACTGATACAACAGCAGATGCAGCGGATGCGACAGATACAGCGGATGAGACAGATGCAGCAGACGCGGCAGATTCAGAAGATTCAACAGACTCCACAGATGCAGCAGATGAGACGAATTCCTCAGATTCGGAGGATGTTGGACCGCTGTATTCGATCGAGGCGGCAGCAGCACCGGATGTAGCCGGAACGACATGGCATTTTGTAGGCGCGATGCTTGATGGTGAGGAACTGGATGCCGAGACGGCACAGGGCGTTTTAGATACCAATTACAGTGGAACGCTGGATCTGGTATTTGAGGAGGACGGCAGTGCGTCTATGGTACAGGGCGGTGGCAACCTGAATGGTACTTATGAGTATGTAGATGACTACACTGTACTGGTGACACTGGACAACAATGGAAGCGAATTGCGTTATGCATGCGGTTTTGTAGAGGATGAGGACGGTGTGACGATGGTAGCCATGACGGATGACCGTGGATACGACGGCATCTATTTTATGCAGTAAACCGGTAGTTTCTTCCTAATATAAGAAGTATTCTTTTTGATT
The DNA here is from genome assembly GCA_050872965.1 of bacterium. Lineage (GTDB taxonomy): Bacteria > Bacillota > Clostridia > Lachnospirales > Lachnospiraceae > W0P33-017. The sequence continues at coordinate 19,905 of JBNMHW010000034.1, forward strand.
CACATGTTACGTGCATGATTGTGGCATAAAATAAAGAAAAGCCTTTTTTTATTATATATAGATTGCTATAATAGCATTCAGTAGAACAATCAGTTGGAGACGGTAAAATGTGGATTTTATATGCAGTTGGTTCTTCTTTCTTTGCAGGAATCACTGCGATACTGGCAAAATGTGGTATCCGGAAAACGGATTCTGATGTGGCGACTGCTATTCGCACGATTGTAGTGCTGCTGTTTTCATGGCTTATGGTGATGATCACCGGTGCATGGACCCCGCTATCACAGATCGGAGGCAGAACATACATATTTCTCATATTGTCCGGTCTGGCGACAGGGGCATCGTGGCTGTGTTATTATCGGGCGCTGCAGGAGTGCAGGAGGGACCGGCTAGTGTCGTTGTGCCGATCGATAAACTGAGTATGCTGGTCACGATCGCTTTTTCATGGATCGTCTTTCATGAAAAACTGACGAAAAAAGCTGCGATTGGTGTGATATGCATAACGGCAGGTACGATTCTGCTGGCAATTATCTGACATGATGCAGGAAATATATAAAAAGTCAAAAGGAATACAAGATGATTGTAAATGAACAATTGATCCGGATCACAGATTTTAATGATCCGCGACTCGATATCTATACCAGACTGCCCGAAGTGCAGCTTCTGCGCTATCGGGAGCCAAAGCCGGGTATTTTTCTGGCAGAGAGTCCAAAGGTGATCGAGCGGGCGTTGGCAGGCGGATACGAACCGATCTCTTTTTTAATAGAAGAGACAGCTCTGGTGGGAGCAAATGTGCAGCATGAACAGGAGCGGGCGCTGCTCGCGCAGTGCCCGGATGTGCCGGTGTATGTGGCATCTGCCGGACTGCTGGCACAGATGCGTGGATTTCAGATGACGCGGGGGATGCTCTGTGCGATGAACCGGAAGACGCTGCCTTCTGTGGAGGCGGTATGTGAGCGGGCAAGTCGTGTAGCGGTACTGGAGGATGTCGTCAACCCGACGAATGTCGGTGCGATCATGCGGTCGGCGGCCGCACTCGGCATGGATGCAGTGCTGTGTACGACAGGCTGCAGCGATCCGCTATATCGCAGGGCTGTGCGGGTGAGCATGGGAACGGTATTCCAGATCCCATGGACGATCATGGATGCGAATGGTATGCAGACACTGAAGAAACTCGGTTTTTGTACTGTCGCGATGGCGCTGCGAGATGATTCGGTCAGTCTGGATGATCCGGTGCTCGCGCAGAAGGAACGGCTGGCAGTCGTGCTCGGCACGGAAGGAGACGGACTGGCTCCGGAGACGATCACTGCGTGTGACGTCACTGTGCGTATCCCGATGACACATGGCGTGGATTCGCTCAATGTCGCTGCGGCGAGTGCGGTCGCTTTCTGGCAGCTTGGAAGGTGTTCGGAGATAAAAAAATAATATTTGGAGGAGCATAGAGCAAATATTCAAAAGAGAGAAATAAAACAAGCCTATTGCATTTTATGGAAAATGTGTATAAAATGTAGTTATGAAAATGGCTTTGGTAGCCGATGAGATAATTATATGACACGGATGTCGTATTTCACCGGAATGATGATTCTGAGTATCAAAGGAGTGACAGAGTATGAGTTTCAATTATAACATTGGTTCTTTATTTTCCAGTCTGAACAGCAGCAGTGCATCTTCAGGCATGAGCAGCCTGTTGTCGGACTACAGTTCGATTCGTAACGGTTCTTATGGCAAACTGCTCCGGGCATATTATAACCAGAAAGATAATGATGCGGTTAAATCAGCTTATAATAAGGCGACAAGCAAGAGCAGTACATCGACAGCCGCTGACAGCAGTGAGACGATCAAGACGCTGCAGAGCACGACCGATGATCTGACCGCTTCCGGCAAGGCACTCTATACGACCGGTTCCAAGTCCGTATTTAATAAGAAGGAAGTCACGGATGAGAAGGGTAACCGGACGAAAGAGTATGATACCGATGCGATCTACAAACAGGTCAAAAGCTTTGTGGATGATTATAATGATGTATTGAAGGCCGCAGAGAAGACCAAGGATTCCAAGATCGCCAACAACGTGACGGGCATGGTCAATTATACCAAGATGGAGGCAAATATGCTCGGCAAGGTCGGCATCACGATCGGTTCCGACAGCCAGCTCTCTATTGATGAGAACACATTTAAAAAGTCGGATATGAGCGTAGCCAAGAGCTTGTTCAACGGTACCGGATCGTATGCGTATACGATCGCGACCAAGTCTGCGATGGCAAACTCTTATGCAGATATGGAAGCAAAACAGGCCAATACCTATAATAAGTACGGCAGCTACGGCAGCAATTATACACAGGGTTCGCTGTACAACTCATTTTTCTAAACAGAATAGCAGTAGGATAACGGGAGCAGCCAATGGCGGCTCTCGTTTTTTCGCCGTTTTTCACTTGCAAAATCCATGAGTTTATGTATAATTGTAGCTGATGCGTAAAAAAAGATGATAGATAGAGAAATAGATGAGGACAAACTATGATTAGTGCAAATAATGTAAGCTTACGACTTGGAAAAAAGGCTCTGTTCGAAGATGTAAATATCAAATTTACCGAGGGCAACTGTTACGGACTGATCGGTGCAAACGGCGCCGGAAAATCCACATTTTTGAAAATACTGACTGGCGAGCTGGAGCCGACGAGCGGTGATGTGGTCATCACTCCCGGACAGCGGTTGTCTTTCTTAAAGCAGGATCATTTCCAGTATGATGAGTACAGCGTGCTCGATACGGTCATTATGGGTAACCAGCGTCTGTATGATATCTCCAAGGAAAAAGACGCGATCTATATGAAAGAGGACTTTACGGATGAAGATGGTATCCGCGCGAGTGAACTCGAAGCAGAATTTGCTGAGATGGATGGATGGAACGCAGAGAGTGATGCGGCAATGCTGCTGAACGGACTTGGAATTCCGACAGAGGATCATTATACGATCATGAAGGATCTGCCGGGTGCACTCAAGGTCAAGGTATTGCTGGCACAGGCATTGTTCGGTAATCCGGATATTCTGCTGCTCGACGAGCCGACGAACCACCTGGATCTGGATGCGATCTCATGGTTGGAGGAGTTCTTGATCAACTTTGAGAATACAGTCATTGTTGTATCCCATGACCGTTATTTCTTAAATAAGGTATGTACACATACCGCTGATATCGATTACGGCAAGATCCAGCTCTATGCCGGCAACTATGACTTCTGGTATGAGTCCAGTCAGCTGCTGATCAAGCAGATGAAGGAAGCCAATAAGAAGAAAGAGGAGAAGATCAAGGAGTTGCAGGAGTTCATTTCCAGATTCTCCGCCAACGCTTCCAAATCCAAGCAGGCGACTTCGCGTAAGCGTGCACTGGAGAAGATTCAGCTCGACGAGATGAAGCCGTCCAGCCGTAAATATCCGTATATTGATTTCCGGCCGAACCGTGAGATCGGAAATGAAGTGCTCGAAGTACACAACATCAGCAAGACGATCGACGGTGTCAAGGTATTAAATGATGTATCCTTTATCATGGGACATGATGACAAGATCGCATTTGTCGGCAGCAATGAACTGGCCAAGACGACATTATTCAAGATCCTCGCAGGCGAGATGGAGCCGGATGAGGGTAATTACAAGTGGGGCGTGACGACGAGCCAGTCCTACTTCCCGAAGGATAACTCAGCGATCTTCAACGACAATGATCTGGCGATCACAGACTGGCTGACCCAGTTCTCTGAGATCAAGGATGCAACCTATGTGCGCGGATTTCTCGGCCGTATGCTGTTCGCAGGCGAGGATGGCATGAAGCGTATGAAGGTATTATCCGGTGGTGAGAAGGTGCGTGTACTGTTGTCGCGTATGATGATCGAAGGATCGAATGTGCTGATCCTCGATGAGCCGACAGACCATCTGGACATGGAGAGCATCACGGCATTGAACAACGGAATGATCAAATTCCCCGGCGTGTTGCTGTTTGCTTCACGTGACCATCAGGTCGTACAGACAACGGCGAACCGTATCATAGAGTTTATGCCCGACGGATCGATCATCGATAAGATCACGACATACGATGAGTATCTCGAGAGCGATGAGATGGCACGTAAGAGAGCAGTCTACTCTATGTCCGAGAGCGATTCGGAAGATAACTAAATATAGACTTACAGAGGCATGGATACGGCAGACCACGGTTAGGTCTGCCGTATTTTTGCACTTGGTTTAGTACAGTTACGAACCTTTACAATCGAAAAAATAAATGCTAATATATATGGTAGGTCGATATGACAAAATATGTGTCGAAATTCGACGCGAACAATAAAGGAGGATATACCAATGCCCAGAGCAAAACAGTCAATGGATGGTAATACCGCTGCCGCTCATGTAGCTTATGCCTACACAGAAGTAGCAGGTATCTATCCGATCACACCGTCTTCTCCGATGGCTGATACCGTCGATCAGTGGTCAGCAGCAGGACAGAAGAACATTTTCGGAAATACCGTTAAGGTTGTAGAGATGGAGTCTGAGGCCGGAGCAGCAGGTACCGTACACGGTTCCCTTGCA
>JBNMHW010000035.1:0-24419 GCA_050872965.1 bacterium
CGCTCATGGAATGCTGCACGTAACGGAACTTACAAACGAGGACAAGTGACCGGGTAGCATACGTGCTACTGCAGCCACATACAACACATCAACTTTATACTGCCCCTCTCGACCGCGCTTTGCGGTTTCGGAGGGGCTTTTTGGCGTGGGGGATGTTGATTGTGGTGATGTAGCGGAATGCGGGCAAGGTCTCGACGTAATGGATCACAAAGAAATGTTTCCATCAGCAAAGCAGTTGACAAAAGGATCTTCAACCATTATTATAATAACAAAGAGCATTACCGTGAAACAACGGCTGGCTCAGTTTATAAGTTACAACATGAAATTAGCAACCTACGAATCCTGGTCAGAATTGCGGTTGCTTTTTTCATGCCTGAAATTCTGAATAATGCTGATCACTGTAACGATGATACTGATCACAGTGACAGCTATTCCCACAATCTCCAGCGCGATCAAGCACGACTCCTCCATACTTGTATTTCCCGTATGTACCACCTCCTAAAAGTACCGGAAGTTCCAATTCATCATTGGTTGGGAGCCAACCGCTATCCGTTTGGTAATGCTCTCTGTACATTCTTTTATATCACAGATCATTCGAACATACAATCGTTTTTGCTAAAACAGATATGTGCGGAAAATATTTATATAAAAATGGAAAAAGCTGACATGGCACAAAAAGTACGGAAAAATCCAAAGCGATTTATCCTGCCGCTGTTGTATTTTCAGCGTCCGGAGTATATAATAAACATATAAGAGCTGTTTTTCTTTCATAAAAAACCATAATAAAGATATGGATTTATGAGAGGAGGACAAAAAAACAATGAGAACTTACTCTCACATCTGATACGTCAGATGCTTCGGGGACATCCCAACAACGATCAGGGATGCCGCCGGGTTCCCTGTTTATATAGATATTAAAGATCTGCGTAATGCAGGGAAAGAGAGGAACGTATGGAAAAAGACAAAATCATCAGCATTCCGGTGCCTTATATACTCCGGCTGCTGAAAAACGCGGGGAACCGCAGAAAAGAACAGGAAGATATCCTTCTGGGGTATCTTCAGGAAGAAAGCCGTGAGGATTACCGAAAGGTATTAGCCGGAGAGCGGCTGCCGGATCTGATGGCGGATGTGATAGCCAAGAAGATCTTTCATCCGCAAGAACATCCGGACAGACTGGAATATCTCCTGCGGCAGGTGGCAAACGATGACTCCATAGTGATCGACCGCGAAGCAATGAATGAAGGCTATACGCAGTCAGTCGTATCGAAAAAACTTATTTTCGACCTCACTGCGTGGCTGTCAGACGGACGGATCTCCGGTACCGAATTCCAGAAGCTTGCGCAGGATTTTATCATGGAGCGGACGGAAATATATGTATCCGATCTGCTTCTGATGCAGTATTCCGCAAAACAGAACCGGCCGAAATCAGAAACAGGCTATGAAAATGTCAAGGGCGTGCTGCAGGTGGTATTAATGAAGCACAGCCCTGACTTTTTTAACCAGCCGGAAGTCGGTGAACGATATATTCACCGGTTTTCTGAAGCCGTATCAGATTCCGGTCTGGTATACCGGGAACCTATCAAAAAGACAGTTTTTGTCCAGCTGGACAAATGTTTTGAGCAGTTTCTGGCTGGCAGGGATGGGGAAAACAACCCGCCGCTTCAGGTTCTGCTGGCAGCATTATACAACGTGAATGATGCACTTGTACAGGAAAAAGCTCAAACCCATGATCTGCTGCCGGAGATCTTTGAGGAAGTGCAGCGGTTCTGCAAAGGAAAGGAGGTACAGGCAATGTTACTGTGCGAAAAGTATGCAGAGGCAGACCTCAATGCCGTGAAATCATATGAAAGAAGACACGGTATGCAGGAGGGCCGCAAGGAAGGCCGCAAGGAAGGACAGACGATTCTTGTAAAAGCTGTCGAACGTCTGAAGAATGGTGAATCAATTAACCAGTTGCTCGCCAGCGGAATTGACCAGCAGACGATTGATTCTGCCATGCTGATCAGAAACTTAAAGTAAATGCATGACCCACCCGCATACGTGCGGCACGGATCACCCAACAACTATACAACACCCTGAATGAGACGCTCCGGCGTCTCATTTTTTGTCTGCTAAAGACATCATGCAGAACACAATGGTTCATGGATATATTTTTTCAAAAATGGAACATTGTACACAACAGAATTTACGAAAGAATGAACGTGTACGAGAGGCATATTACGATATGCGGATGTACACATAAAACGTTACTATTCATACTGCCCCTCTCGACCGCACCCTGCGGTTTTGGAGGGGCTTTTTGGCGTGGAGAAGGTGAGGGTGGCGGAATGCGGGCATAAAAATACCCTCCACTTTGTATTGGAGGGTATGTGAAGGTGCTGTGATAAACATCGCTTGACGATCTTTTGATCATCCCATATAATAAATACAACAAGGGAAACCGTAGACGGTTTGCCTGATTCACGATTTTAAAAAAGTAACCGCAACCTTTGGCGTAGGGCGGTTACTTTTTTGTTTTGGTATCGTGTTGGCAGATTCAAAACAGATCACTATGAGTTCCCGTTCTGATCAATTGTAAAATCAAAGTTTCTTCAACTATCTTGTAGACAAGCAACCAGTCCGGTTCAATATGATACTCCCGCACATTCTTGTAATTTTTGGAATTTGCGAGCGCATGATCTCTGTATGACGTCGGCAACGGTTGTTCATTACACAACATGGTGATTATTTTTTCCAATTTTTTCGGGTTGAATCCCCTCTTGATCGCAAGTTTGTAATCACGTTTGAACTGTCCTGAAAACTCTGGTTTAAGCATTTAGCGCCTCCATCAAATCTGCAACGCTATCAAAAGGGCCGTACATATCTTCACCTTCTTCTGCGGATTTCATTGCTTTATATGTGACCGCATTAGGCTCGTCGACCTTGACTTCAAACGGAAGTCCATGACAACGGAGCGCTTGTCTGTAAAAAATGCCAGTTGCTGTACTTAAATCCATTCCAAGACTCTTAAAAAGTGATGCAGCCTGTGCTTTTAATTCCGGTTCCATTCTGATCGTCATATTTTCTTTTGCCATACAAAAAACCTCCTTTTCCTATTAGTTTTCATTAGTATTATATTCATTATTCATCTATTTTGCAAGTGCATTGCAAATGCTACGGCAAAATGTAGAGGGGGGACTTATGTCTTAATCTGCAGAAGTGTGTGAATTAACAAAACAGAACATATGACCGGAGGTGGTCAGGTAACAGACGACGAAACGGATAAGAGAGCATATTCCCTTCACACAGGCCACTTTAAAAAGCAGACGTTTCTTTGAGTACGCTCATGGAATGCTGCACGTAACGGAACTTACAAACGAGGACAAGTGACCGGGTAGCATACGTGCTACTGCAGCCACATACAACACATCAACTTTATACCGCCCCTCTCTGACCGCGCCCTGCGGTTCTGGAGGGGCTTTTGGGCGTGGAGATGTGATTGTGGAGGAATGTGGGCATAAAAATACCCTCCAAACTATGTTGGGGGGTATCAATATAATAATCTCTGATCAGAAATATATAGAAAAGCTGCCGACGGGAATCGGACCCGTGACCTCCGCACTACCAATGCGACGCTCTACCGCCTGAGCCACGGCAGCCTGTTGAAGCACTCAACGAATAATAATATACTATAACATTGAATGCTTGTCAACTAAAAATTCAAATATTTTTTAACTTTTTTCAACATATTTTTATGCCTGTTCAGACGGCTTCAGATAGACCGCCATCCGGTTCGTATTTCCGAAATTACGGAATGCAATGTAGGCATCACTCGTCTGCCCGGTTGTCTCCTCCTCTGTGCGATTTCCGTTTGCCGCTTCCTGCCGCTCGTCAAGCCGCAGCGTCAGGCGCTCCAGAAACAGTTGCAGGAAAGCCTCATAATCATCTCTCGTGAACAGCTCCCGCAGTGCATCGGTTATCGTCGTATCGGATGAATCAGCAGCAGTCGTCACACTCGCCCATTCCTGCGGAATCTCCACACCGCCATCCTGCAGATAGCCGAGGATCTTTGTCACATAATTCTGTGTCTCTTCAAACGGAGGTATTCCGCCGTATTTGTCCACATTTCCGCTGCCCGCATTGTACGCGGCGAGTGCATATGATACATTTCCGTCGTATTTATCAAGGAGTGATGCGATATACTTTGCGCCACCCATGATGTTTTGTTCCGGATCATATGCATCTGTGACACCCAGCCCTTTAGCCGTCGCAGGCATGAGCTGCATGATGCCCATCGCGCCGCTCCTACTCGTCGCATTCGGATCAAAATTCGACTCTGCCTTTGCCATCGCTTTTAACAATGATTCGTCTACGCCATAGGTCTTTGCTGCCTTTTGAAAGATCTGTTCCAATGGCTGCGTCTTGTCCATCTCCGAAGACAGTGTTGAAGCAAAATCAGCACCGGAAACAGCCGATGTTCCATCCGTATCGATTGTCGTTGTCGTAACGCCGTTTGCGTCTGTCACAGACGTTATCTTCATGTAGCTTCCTCCTCGTATGTCAGTGAACCTTATACGTTAATCTCTGCGGTCATACCGAGCAGATCCTTATTTTCATCTAAAATCGGCTGAATCACGTTCTTTAAGAACTGATCCACCTGATACTCGGCGCGTCCGGTGTATTTTGCGGGATCCATATTTTCCTTCAACTCTTCAAGGGTCAGTCCGAATGACTCATCTGCTGCGATCAGCTCAAGCAGATCGTTATCCTTGCCCTCGACCTTGACATGTTTTCCTGCCTCCATAGAGAGCTGACGGATCTTCTCGTGCAGTTCCTGACGATCTCCGCCTTTTTTCACCGCATCCATCATGATATTCTCTGTAGCCATGAACGGCAGTTCACTCATCAGACGCTTGTTAATCACTTTATCATATACGACCAGACCATCCACAACATTCAGACACAGATCGAGAATTCCATCGATCGCCAGGAATCCTTCCGGAATACTCAGACGCTTATTTGCAGAATCGTCCAGTGTACGCTCGAACCACTGTGTTGCGGAAGTGATCGCCGGATTTAATGCATCGATCATCACGTAGCGCGACAGGGATGCGATACGCTCACTGCGCATCGGATTGCGCTTATAGGCCATCGCAGAAGATCCGATCTGGTTTTTCTCAAACGGCTCCTCGATCTCCTTTAAGTGCTGTAACAGACGGATATCATTGGAGAACTTGTGTGCGCTGGCTGCGATGCCTGCGAGCACATTTGCCACTCTCGTATCGACCTTTCTGGAATAAGTCTGTCCGGATACCGGATAGCAGCTGCTGAATCCCATCTTCTCGGCGATCATCGGATCGATCTTGTCAATGATCTCATCATTGCCGTCAAACAGTTCCTTGAAGCTGGCCTGTGTTCCGGTCGTTCCCTTAGAACCGAGCAGTTTCAGGCTGCCGAGCACATAGTCGAGATCCTCGAGATCAAGTGAAAACTCCTGCATCCACAGCGTCGCACGCTTGCCGACAGTCGTCGGCTGTGCAGGCTGGAAATGCGTAAACGCCAGTGTCGGCAGTGCCTTATAGCGGTCGGCGAATTTTGCCAGTTCTGCCAATACATTGATCAGCTTTTTACGGACGAGCTTTAAAGCCTCTGCCATAATGATAATGTCGGTATTATCTCCTACATAGCAGGATGTCGCGCCGAGGTGGATGATGCCCTTTGCCTTCGGGCACTGCTGTCCGTATGCATACACATGACTCATGACATCATGACGTACCAGTTTCTCACGCTCTCTGGCTACATCATAATTGATATCATCCTTATGTGCCTTCAGCTCGTCGATCTGCTCCTGTGTGATATCCAGTCCGAGTTCCTTTTCTGTCTCAGCCAGCGCGATCCACAGTCTGCGCCAGGTACGGAACTTCATATCCTGTGAAAAAATGTACTGCATCTCCTTGCTGGCATAGCGCTCAGACAGGGGGCTTGTATATTTATCTGTACTCATTACGGTTCTCCTTCTCTATATTAATGCTTGTCTATATAATCTCCTCGTATATCATCGGTCGGCGGCTGCATCGGATATTTTCCGGTAAAACAGCCCTTGCAGATCGACAATCCGTCGACCATCTGCTCTAACCGGTCGATCTCGAGATAACCGAGACTGTCGGCTCCGATCACTTCGCGGATCTGCTCGATTGTCCGGTTGTAAGCGATCAACTGTTCACGAACCGGTATATCGGTTCCGAAATAACACGGCCATAAGAACGGCGGTGAACTGATACGGACGTGTACCTCCGTAGCGCCTGCCTCACGCAGCATGCTCACGATGCGGTTGGATGTCGTACCACGCACGATCGAATCATCGATCATGATCACGCGTTTGCCGGCGACAGCCTCTTTCATTGCATTTAATTTAATCGCCACACTGCTCTCTCTGCTGCTCTGCGCGGGCTTGATGAACGTTCGGCCGACATAGCTGTTTTTCACAAATGCCATGCCATACGGGATGCCGCTCTCCATCGAATAACCCATCGCAGCTACATTACCGGACTCAGGTACTCCTACGACCAGATCAGCGTCGACCGGCGAATCCTGTGCCAGAAAACGTCCTGCCTTGATACGCGCCGCGTACATACTCTTGCCATCAATATGGCTGTCCGGTCTGGCAAAATAGATATACTCAAATATACATCTGGCATGCTCTTCCTTTGGCAGACACATCGTTTTATCGGATTCGATTCCGAAATCCGGAGAGATCGTCACGATCTCGCCCGGCTCTACATCGCGCACATACTCTGCACCGAGTGTCTCTAAGGCACAGGTTTCACTTGCCAGCATATAGGCATTGTCGCGCTTGCCGATCACTAACGGCTTGAATCCGAACGGATCACGCACCCCGATCAGCTTTCTCGGGCTCATGACGACCAGTGCATACGCTCCTTTGATCTTCTGCGCTGCCCTGCGCACCGCTTCCTCGACCGTCTTTGATTTCAGACGCTCTCTGGCGATATAATACGCGATCACCTCTGAATCAATCGTCGTCTGAAAGATCGCTCCGGTATATTCGAGTTCCCTGCGAAGCTCATTTGCATTGATCAGATTGCCATTGTGCGCCAGTCCGAGCGTTCCCTTTACATAGTTCAGTACGAGCGGCTGTGCATTCTCTCTCGTCGATGCTCCTGCCGTCGAATAACGCACATGTCCGACTCCGATGTCACCTTTTAACTTTTTGAGTGATTCGGGATCAAACACTTCATTGACCAGTCCCATGTCCTTGTGGGTCAGCACCTTTCCTTTCGGTCCGTTCGTATCACTGACTGCGATACCGCAGCTCTCCTGACCGCGGTGCTGTAATGCAAATAATCCATAGTAGATCGACGGAGCCACATCTGCGCCGTCAAAATCGTACATGCCGAAGACGCCGCATTCCTCATGCAGTTCATCGGCCGCCTGTTGTGTATATTCTGCCTGATTCTTCATGCCTGTTCTCCAATTATACGTGTGGCTTATCGTGTAAACTTTGTTCCGGTCAGCAGTTCATATGCTTCCTTGTATTTTTCGATCGTCTTATTTACGACTTCATCCGGAAGGAGGAAATCATTGTCCGGATTGCTCTTTAACCAGTCTCTGACAAACTGTTTGTCAAAGGACGGCTGTGATTTTCCGGGCTCATAACCTTCTACCGGCCAGAAACGTGAACTGTCCGGTGTGAGCATCTCGTCACCGAGTACCACGTTGCCATTCTCATCCAGTCCAAACTCAAATTTGGTGTCAGCGATGATGATACCGCGCTCTCTCGCATAGGCTGCACACTTCTTGTACAGATTCAGGGTCGCATCCTTGATCGCAGTGGCATATTCCTCGCCTTTTCCGGGATAGAGTTTCTCCAAGATCTCTACGCTCTGCTCAAAAGTGATATGCTCATCATGGTCTCCGAGATCAGCCTTTGTCGTCGGTGTATAGATCGGCTCAGGCAACTGGTCAGACTCTTTTAATCCCTCGGGCAGCCTGATGCCACATACCGTACCATTCTTCTGATAGCTCTCCCAGCCGCTTCCAGTAATGTATCCGCGCACGATGCACTCGATCGGCAGCATGTTCAGCTTTTTACATAAGGTACTGTTGCCACTGTACTGCGGCTGTCTGAAATACTCGGGCATGTCAGCAGGGTCTACCGATATCAGATGATTCGGGATCACATCCTTCGTGAACTCAAACCAGAATTTGGACATCTGTGTCAGGATCGCACCTTTATCCGTGATCTTGTTTTTCAAAATATTGTCAAATGCTGAGATACGGTCTGTCGCAACCAGAATCAGAGTGTCTCCGTTATCATAGACCTCTCTGACCTTTCCCTCTTTCATCGGCTGATACTCTTTCATTGCTTTGTCCTCCATGTATGTTTTATTGGTTTTTTTTATACATAAAGAAGCTCCGTATATTTACCGAAGCTTCTTTGCTTTTTTCTTAATGTGATTATTTCTTTATGAGTAATGACTTTCCTGTCATCTCTGCCGGCTGCTCTAATCCCATGATCTGAAGTAAGGTCGGAGCGATGTCAGCGAGGCATCCGCCCTCGCGCAGTGTATAGGAATCATCATAGTTGACGAGAATAAACGGAACCGGATTGGTCGTATGTGCGGTATGAGGCTTTCCTGTCTCATAATCGATCATCTTCTCTGCATTTCCGTGATCCGCACAGATGAACATTGCACCGTCTACATCCTTGACAGCCTGTACAGCATCGCCCACAAGCTGGTCTACACGCTCTACAGCCTTGACTGCGGCATCGATCACACCGGTATGGCCTACCATATCCGGGTTCGCAAAGTTGATGATGATCACATCATATTTATCTGACTTGATCGCCTCTACGAGATCCATACCGACTTCGGGCGCACTCATCTCAGGCTTGAGATCATAGGTAGCGACCTCCTTCGGTGAATTGACGAGGATACGTGCCTCATCTACATTCGGCTCCTCTACGCCACCGTTGAAGAAGAACGTTACATGCGCATACTTTTCTGTCTCAGCCAGACGAAGCTGCTTTTTGCCGCATTTTGCGAGATATTCTCCGAGTGTATTGTGAACGGATTCTTTCTCGAATGCGATCAGCTTGTTCGGGATCGTCTCGTCATAATCCTTGAAGCAGACATAGGTCAGATGCAGGAACGGACGCTCAAAACCGGTAAACTTGTCATCGCAGAATGCTCTGGTGATCTCACGCGCACGGTCTGGGCGGAAGTTAAAGAAGATCACGGAATCTCCATCCTTTACCAGTGATAACGGCTTGCCGTCCTTTACGATCACGGTCGGTAATACGAACTCGTCTGTCACATCATTCGCATAGGAATCAGCCATTGCCTGTACTGCGTCCTCTGCCTGTACTCCTTCACCGGTGGTCAGTGACTTATACGCCTTCTCCACACGATCCCAGTTGTTATCACGATCCATCGCATAGTAACGTCCGGACAAAGAAGCGATCTGTCCGACACCGATCTCGTCCATCTTCTCCTGTAATGCAGCGACATAATCCTTGCCGGATGCGGGAGGCGTATCTCTTCCGTCTAAGAAAGCATGGACATAGACATTCTCCAAACCGTTTTTCTTGCACATCTCAAGCAGACCATACAGATGTGTATTGTGGCTGTGTACACCACCGTCTGATAACAGTCCCCACAGATGCAGGTCAGAATGATTCTTCTTGCAGTTCTCGATCGCCTGCAGTAATACTTTATTCTCAAAGAAATCGCCATCTTCGATTGCCTTTGTGATACGGGTCAGATCCTGATAAATGATGCGTCCGGCACCGATATTCATATGTCCGACCTCAGAGTTACCCATCTGTCCGTCGGGAAGACCGACTGCCAGACCGGATGCATTACCTTTTACAAACGGACACTCCTTCATCAGCTTGTCCATCACCGGCGTATTCGCCATAGCGATCGCATTGCCGACCGGGTTATCGTTCAGTCCATAACCGTCCAGTACCATCAAAACTACAGGTTTCTTGCTCATGTTTTTTTCCTCTTTTCTTTCTATGCTTTCATTTATGATTAATTATTATTTGTAACATATCCATCCGCATCAATGCTGACATCATTCGATAACTGCTGCTCAAATGCAATGATGCGTGCCTTTTCCTGCTCATCCGTCACCAGATAGGTCTGCCTGTTCTCCTGTACACACGGAATAAACCGGAATCCCAGACTGCCATCCTGATCGATGATCACCTGTGCGATCGCCGTATCCTTTTTATTCACGCCGTCAGTCGGTGTACTGCCAAACCAGAAATTGCCCAGACTGTAGATCACAGGTACATCTTCCACATACGAGATGCCCTGCAGACAGTGCGTATGACCTCCGATGATCGCATCCGCTCCCGCCTCTGCGAACCGGATCGCAAGCGCCGTCTGGTCTGCCTCATAATAATTCGTGCCCTCTGTTCCCCAGTGCACAAATGCAATCACATAATCACTGTGTTCCTTTGCCTGTCGGATGACCTCGGTATATTTATCCGGGTTCAGTGTCTTTAACACACCCGGTGTCGTATCCGTAGCTTCCTTGGTGTAATTATAGGTACGCTCGATCTGGGTCGCGGCTACAAACGCGATCTTTCTGCCATTTGCCACAAAATACCACGGGCGTTTTGCCTCTTCCAGATTATTTCCGGCTCCCACATTCGGTATTCCGGCTTCATCCAGTGTACGGATCGTATCCGATAACGCCTCCAGACCATAATCACACACATGATTGTTGGCAATTCCGACAATATCCACTCCCAGCTCCTTTAATATAGAGACGTTCGCCGGATCGGAACGGAACGTGTATGCCTTTCCCGGAAGCGGCTCTCCTCCGGTACTGTAAGTGCATTCATTATTGATCATCAAGATGTCCGACTCCGCCATCAGCTTTCTGACATCCTTGCTAAATGCCGCGGAAAGACCATTCTTCTTCAGAAGCTGCATCGTACCGGTTCGGTCATCAAAATTCATATCACCGGTAAAGCTGATCACCGTCTGCTCGGATGAACTGCAGGTCTGTCTCGTCACACGATCTAACTGATCCGTATGAATCCCAACCTGTTCACAATAATCCAGCCACAACACATGCATCGTGCTGCCCGATATGCGGTACCACGCCTCCACATCATCTGACACCGATGCCTGCGCGATCTGCTCGAATGCATCTGCTCCGTACTGTGATCGAAACCAGAGCAGGAATGATTCATCCACCGGATACTGTTTTAAAAATGCTACGCTTGCTGAAAGTATCTCATCAATCGCAGCATTCAATGCGTCCGGTTGATCCAAAACGGTATCCGGCTCATCTGCCGACCCGTTGATACGATCCTCCGATTGATCCTGCGGCTGTGCCACCTCATCTGCCATCGCAGTCTGTGCACTCACCGCCAGACGTGCGCGTAAGTTCTCGGCACGCCCTCCACAGCCACACATCAGACCTGCCGCTGTGATCATACATATAAAAAGGAGTATCCTGTGATTCCTTTTTCTCATTCGTGACTAGCTCCTAACCATGATACAGATTGACATACGTGGACATTATAATCTATTTTTTGGCATTTCGCAACAAATCATTCAAAAAGTCTGCTGCCGTATCCGCATGTGCCGGATTGTACGAGATCGCGATCACCGCATCCCGTGTGTATTCCGTATCCGGGAAACCCCCGATATCGCTCAGGCGGATCGCACATGCCATTGGCTCCGGCTGCTCATTCTCATAATCATCGTAACGCTGTTCCACCACTACGAGACTGTCTGCCCATTGCTCCGGCACGATCGAGGTCAGATCTAGAAAATAACCGCTCTCGGCAAATTCCCGGAATTCTTCCTCCGGCATGATCACCAGATCCTCTGCACCGCTCTGCATTCTGACATAAAACGCCATGCCGGTCTGTGACATTGCACCGCCTCCGGTCTGCGACGTACCTACAACGGTATCTGTGACAGTCACACGATCCTCCGGTATGTCGTGCGTATCCGCATAGTCATACAGCCGCTGCTCAATACCACTATCCTGCGCACAGTCTACAACTGTGACGGACAACAGCGGCTTTTTCGTGTGTATCATCGAATAGATCATAGCGATCAGAAAAACGATCACAGCGATCACGATCAGCACCGGCCACTTCCAATAGTCCCACAGATAACTGCGCTTCTGCGCCGGGGTCATATCACGGAACGCGATCTCATCCTTTGAGCGTTCCCTTGGTTCTTTTTTCTTCGTTCTACCCATCATCCTACCACTTCCTTTTCGCTCCGGTAAAACGTTTTTTACGTTCTCAGTATTTCTTATTTTATATTAATTGTCAACTGATAAAAATAAAAAGACAGCAAAAAGGATTCCGCATGACACGGAATCCCTTCAATCCTTCTTTCTTCCGATCAATGGTATGCTTATGCATTTTTGCCCGGAATAATGATCGCTGCCACGATATAGGCAAGGATGCCGGAACCGCCCAGACAGCAGAATATTACCCACAGCAGACGGATCACGACCGGATCTATATTAAAATACTCTCCGATGCCTCCGCATACACCACATAATACCCGGTTGTCATCTGATTTTGTTAATCTCTTTGTCTCCATAGTTTTTTCCTCCTAAAAATAATCATCTGTCCATTCGATTTTATTGAATCCTGACCCTGACCACAGCTGTAACAGATTCCAGTCACCGATCGTGATCGACGCATCTTTTAGCGTTCCTCCAAGTGATACTCCTGCGATCGCGACGCCACCTCCGATCACCAGACAGATCAGGGATGTCAGCAGCAGACCCTTTATCATTTTATTGATCTTATTCATTGACACCGACCTCCTTTCTCCTGCGTCTGCCATTGTGAAACAGATTGGAAACCGCCCGCAGCAGCCACGGTACAAACTTGCCAAAGATCAGCAGCATCAGTACACCGCACAGGCATCCGGCCGCGATCAGCAGCATACCTACCGCAAAGGTAAGCATACCGCTCACCAGACCTGCTGTAAATAATCTCACGATTCCGACAATGACCGTAATCACACCTCCGATCACACCGGCAACAGTGATCACTGCCAGCGCAATACTGATACCGATCACCGCTGCGATCACACCCACAAGGATCCCGAACAACGCACCGACCGCACCGATCCATAACGGCGATGTAAATACTGCAACTAGTATGATCAGGATCCACTTGCTTCTCTGATCTGTCTGTCCGCGTGATCTGTTATTTTTTGACCCTGATACGTTTCCACGCATCTGCGGCGGCTGCTCGACTGTCCCTGCTGTGTCACTGCCATTTCTCAATCCGTCTTTGATGCTGGCTGCGACCTTTGCCGGTGTGCCAAGCTCCTCGATGACCGATGCCTCATTCTCCGGTCCCGCATCACTGAAATATTCCCTGTAATAAGCTAATGCTTCCTCCCGCTCTTCCTGTGGCAGATCCAAGAGCAGTTGTTCCAGTTGAAATAAAAATTGCTCCCTTGTCATACAAACTCCTCCCCTGCAAACAATGCAGTTATTTTTCCCGAATAATCCATCCATTCACTCCGGTACATTTGCAATTGTGCCATGCCTGCTGCCGTGATCTTATAATATCTGCGATTTCTGCCTGCACATTCCCTATCGTATATCTCCAGACAGTCATCCTTTTGCAATCTCCGCAATACCGGATATAGAGTAGATTCCGACACATCGATTGCCTTTCGCACATCCTGCGTGATCTTGTATCCGTAGGTTCCTTCTTCTTCCTTGGATACAACCGCCAGAACAATCGCATCCAGCAGTGCCGCTCCCGTATTAAAAACCATTCCATCACTCCCTGCATGTTATAGTTGACCTTGTATAATACTGTTTTGTGTTTAATACTATATGTCATATAATATTATTTGTCAATAGTTATTATAAAAAATATAGGATAAAAATAACCCTGAATCTTAAGTTCTCATAAGATTCAGGGTCATTTCCTGTCATTCTATCATTTTCATAAAATACATCCGGGATGCAAAATCCTGAAACAGCCTCGTCTGTTCACTGTACCCGGTACCTCCAAACGCCTGCGTCAGCTTCACTCCTGCCATCAGCACAGAGCCGCTCGTCTGATAGTACTCCGTCTCTCCCGGCATCGTAACTACTTTTGCAATTGCATAATGCAACAGCGAACCTTGTCTGACATGAATCGGCGCCGCCGTATTGATCAGATCGCCAAACTGTCTGATCCCATATCTGCGCGGCTTATTCGCAAATTCATAACGCTGCTGTTCGTCCAGCCCCTTCGGAAAATACTGCTCAAACTGTGTGCCAGGCTGTACGAGTCCCTGCACGATCATGCCGATCGCATGCCTGCGGTCTTTTGACACGCATGTCCACTCATAGATCTTACCGCTCCGGCCCCGGTAGAACGTACCATGCTGCAACAGTTCCCGATATTTCTTATACAACGCGATCTGCTCACGGATCTCGCTCAGTTCTTCCTGCTTCATGTCACACAGATTGCACTCATACCCGAGCACGCCAAACGCTGCTACATGGAATCTCGTCTCTAACGGTGTGACCCGCAGCGTCTGATGATTCGGACATCCTGATACATGTGCCGACACAACGGACATCGGATAACCGTAGCTGTATCCCGTCATACTGTTCACGCGGCACCAGGCATCCGTATTATCGCTCGCCCAGATCTGCGGAAAATAACATAGCATTCCAAGATCAAAGCGGTTGCCTCCGGAAGCACAGCCCTCGAATAAGATATCCGGGAAATGCTGTGTCAACTCATCAAGCAGACGGTACAATCCGATCATATACCGATGTGCCACCTCACCCTGTCTGTCCGCAGGCAGATACTGTGAATAATAATCGGAAAAAATCCGGTTCATATCCCATTTGACATAAGAGATATCTGCCGAGGAAAACAACCTGCTAAATACACCGATCAGATAATCGACGACCTCGGGATTCGCCAGATCGAGGATGCGCTGGTTCCTGCCCTCCGTATGTTCGATACCGGGCTGATCGATCACCCACTGCGGATGTGCCCGATACAGTTCACTGTCCACGCTGACCATCTCCGGTTCCACCCAGATACCAAACTCCATACCCATTGCCCGGATCTTTTTACTGAGTCCGTCCAGTCCATGCGGCAGCTTTTTACGGTTTACATCCCAGTCTCCCAGCGAGGATCTGTCATCGTTTCTCTGACCAAACCAGCCATCATCGACAACGAACAATTCGATACCTACCTGCTTTGCTGCCTTAGCCAGCCGCAGCAGTTTGTGCTCGTTGATGTCAAAATAAGCGGCTTCCCAGCTATTGAGCAGTACCGGGCGCACTTTTCTCTTCCAGCTTCCGCGCACAATGCACTCACGCACAAAACCATGCATCTGCCCGCTCATGCCGTTATACCCGGATATTGAATATGTCATCACCGCTTCGGGCGCTTCAAATACTTCGCCCTCTTTGATCTGAAACTCAAACGATGCCGGATTGATACCGGAAACGAAGCGCATTTTCCCGAAGGAATTAACCTCACATGCCTCATAATGGTTCCCGCTGTAGATCAGGTTGAGACCGATACAATCACCCTGATCCTCCGTTGTCGTGCTCTTTGACAACATCACAAACGGATTGGCACGGCTCGAAGAGCTGCCGGTGTAGGAAGCATTCACGATCCGGCCTGCAGTGACCGCAATATCCGCGCGGTTCATCTCCCGCGCCCATCCACCGGTAAATGTCGTAAACACCCAGTCATTTGTCTCGAAATCCAACTGTGTACTCATCAGACGCTCCAGCCGGATGGGATCTGTCCCCTCATTCTTTAACCTTGCTGAACGCACGATCACATCATGCTCTGTAAACACGCTGTAATGCAGTTCCAGCACAAGCGGGTAATTACGATCCCGCAATGTGATCACCAGTTCCTGCACACCCTCCTCATCATATGCAGACGGCAGTGTCTCCAATGCCGTTTTTTCATCACGGATCCTGGCCGCCTCATAGACGAAATCACCGGTCACGCCTCCGTCCGCATGCCGGATCCCGATGAACGGCTCACGGATATCACCTTTGCCGTACGCAGACATCTCCAGACGCATATCCTCCAGCGAATACTGCGGATGCTTCTGGTCATAAATACATGTGTTTCCGGGCGCGAATGCATGCTTTTCCGCGAGTGCATCCGCATCCTGTTCGCATGTCAGATATAGCTTTTTTCCATAATACAGATGCTCGAGCTGACCGGTCTCTAACTTACGGAAACAATAGGTCGTATGATCGGTATCGAGCACAAACGTATCTCTAAACTGTCTGATCATCGATTTTCTCCCAATTGCTGTTTGATCTCCTCCATCTTCGCGTCATCCAGACGATAGCATTTCCGGAATACTATGATTCCGATCACCAGCAGGATCACAGCAGGTATCGTCATCCACAACCGCAACGCAACGAGCGTATCCGTGGTCTGTGTCACAGCATTCTTGTCCAGATGGATCCAGTCGATCACCAGTCCTGCCAGAAATACTGCCAGACCGGATGCCAGCTTGACCGTAAATGTCTGCATGGAGAAGATCACCGATTCCTCCCTGGTACCGTTTTTCAGTTCCCCGTAATCGACCGAATCGGATAGAAATACAGTCATGATCACATTCAGGATACCGTATCCCAGATAGATCATCATGCCCGGTACACACAGGATATACCAGTTCTGCGGTGTGTACAGACCACCGAATGCCATGATCAGTATCACAAAAAATCCAAGGATCTGCACGATAAAACCACTGATAAACAACTGTGCCTTCGTAAATTTCATGCGCAGCGCCGGAACGATCATCATGACAAATACCTGCGCCGCAAATGCAACTGCCGCGAAGATCGAATATGCCCCTTCATTCCCGACGTCGAACTGGAAGAAATATAAGACCAGATTGCCGCAGATATTGATCGCCGTATACACCAGCACGATCGACACAACGACTGTCATCGCCTGATCATTGCGGAACAATGAGCGGAACATATCTGCGACTCCGCTGACCGGTGCATCACTCTCGACCGGCTTTTCCGGTACTGCCCATACGCACACGGCCTCAGAGATCACAAATACGACTGCAACGATCAGCGCCCAGTAACGGAATCCGATCCGATAATCTGCGACTTCTGTACTGGCACTCAGAATCGGGACGATCGTCATCGTCAGCACTGTCGGGATCGCATCTCCGATACCTGCACAGGTACGCGCCAGAGAACTCAGCCCTTCCCTGTCCTTGCCGGGCTCTGTGATCGCGGGGATCATAGACCAGAACGGAATATCCATCAATGTATAGGTGATGCCCCATGCAAAATAAAAGACTGTCAGCCACGTTCTCTGAACTCCGCCGCTCATCGATTCCGGTACGGCATAGAGTGCATAGATCGTCACCGCATTGAGTACTGTTCCCGTCAGTATCCAAGGACGGAATCTGCCCCATCTGGTACGCGTCTTCGCCACCACGATCCCCATGATCGGATCATTAAATGCATCAAAAATACGTGCTGCCATCATCACTGTTCCGATGAACACGCTGCTCATGCCAAGTACCACATTGTAATAATACAACAGATACGAAGAAATCAGCATATACACGACATCTTTACCAAAGGCGCCGAATCCGAATGCCGCCTTTTGTCCGGCCTTTAATCTCATTTTCCCATTCCCCCGCTTGCTCTCTATTTATCTTTTTTCATTGCCAGTTCCACGACCTTGTATGCTCCGTCATACAGGCCGATCGTCCGGTTCTTTTTTATATTTTCACACATATCCTTCAGCAATACATCCTCATTCATGAACAGATCGATCATCTGCAGGACATGCGGGATATCTCTGCACTCCAGTGTTCCGTCACCCATCTCCGCCGAGTGGATCGCGCCCCACATCTCATGCTTTCCAACTCTCCTGATAAAGAGCTTGGGAACCGGATAAAATGCCAGCTCACTCGGCTTTGTCACAAGCACATCACAGCTGCGCATCAGCAGATTCGTACAATAGACTGCCTCAAATATATTCTCATGCCAGAATCCGTGAATGCCGTAAATATCCGCATCTTCTTCCAGCGCACGCGCCGCAAACCGTTCCGTATCCTTCCAGTCATTAAAATGCTCCCGACTGACCTTGCTCATCTGAGGGATCTCTCTCATCAGGTCATCCCATACATTCCGGTAATCACCGACATTTACATACAGCGCAGCACGTTTTTCCCTGATCGCAGGCAGCAGATGCCGTATGATCTGCGCAAAGATCTCCTTCTGCGCTCCGGCTCCTCCGATCGTGAGCAGGAAACGCATCGGCTGATGCTGCTCTTTTCTGCGGATACGTGCATCGCAATCCGCATCGATATTAGTCACCAGTTCATGATCGATATAATGTCCCGTATAGATCAGACTATCCGCAGGCATCGGCTGGTTGACCTTATTCTTATTCATGCCGTTTAAGATACGGTATCCCATATAGGACTGGTGACACTGGATCGTATGAATGCTGCCCTCCGCCAGATGAAGCGCCATTGGCCAGTTATCCGGTATCGCATTGACCACATATTTCATGCCCGCGTGCACTGCTGCCTGTGCCGGCCACACGTGTGTGCCGACCACCGGAATATCCTTCGGGATATTTTTAAATACTGTTGCCATGATCTCTGCATTCTTCTGATCGCTGCTGTTATAAGTCAGCGCCCGAAATCCCTCATAGTTCATCGGTTCCCATACCAGTTTGTTAAAAATAGGATTTTTCGACAAGCGCGATCCGAGCGAATACAGATCGTTCTGCGCACCGATGACCTTGGTACAGCTTGTCTGTCCATATGCATTCAGATCCATCCAGTAAGGGACATATCCCATCGCCTTTGCCGCAGATGCGATCGCCATGGAGATCCTGTAATGCCCGAAGCCCATTCGTATATTTCCGACGATCAGTCCCTTTTCCCGGTCGAACTCTAACGGCGTGTGATCTGCATTTTTTTCATAATGCGCGTTCTGCTCCAGATCACCGATCAGCAGATTGTTGACACCGAGGCTGTCCCCGATATACGGATTTTTCTCTATCACGACCGGATAATCCGCCTGACTGTCATCTCCGAGTTTCTTATAATATTTTTTCTTGGACTTTACTGCCTTTTGATATGCGCGATCACTGATCACGTTACCGAATATCACTTTTGAATGATCCATAAAATACCTCCTTCATCGCAGCTTCCACGAAAACTCATCCGATCAATCCCATTGCCCGCGCTCTTCTGGTGACGCTTTCCGCATCGAGCGGCGCAAACAGCAGATCATCTATGATATTCGATTCGATCGCATAGCGGATCTGGCGCAGATTGCCTTCCTGACAGATAGCGATGAGCGGGAGTTTTCCGATCCAGGTTTCATTTTTTAATTCGTACCAGAGCTGTTCTCCATCATCCGGCTGTTCGGACACATCCACATAGACACCGACCATATGCATTCCCTTTTGGAATAATTTTACCCGTACTTTCTCTGCCGAATGGATCTGTTCGACCCGGATCGGCTGGTGATAAACATACTCCAGTGTACTACAGATATTGCGCGAATCCGTCCATACCAATACGGAGGACTGTTCTTCTGTTCCCGTCAATTGCGATCCATATTCAAAATAACAATTTTTACCTGCTTTTTTTGCAAGATACAATGCCTGATCCGCTTTATTAAACAGTGCCGGATAATTCTGCTCACTGCCGTCTGTAAACACCAGTCCGATACTCAGACTCACATTCTCCGGAATCGTCAGATTTTCTTTGATCCGGATCGCCTGTACGAGATCATGCGTCTTGCGCCGGACGATATCCTGAGATCGCACATCACGTATGAATACGACGAATTCGTCACCACCAATCCTCCCGACATAATCTGTATCGTCAAACTGAGAAGCGATCACACCAGCCACGACAGTGATCACGTGGTCACCCATTTTATGACCAAGCTGGTCATTCACCGCTTTGAAATTGTCTATATCGATCATCAACATTGCATATCGGCTGTTCGGCTCCGACAACAATGTTTTCGTCACCAGATGTTCTGTCGTTGTCTTATTAAACAGCCGGGTCATTGCGTCGATTTCTGACATGTTCTTCAATTCCTGCTGCTTTTGCAGCAAAGACTGTACCTTGCGTCTGGCATTCAGAATGTTGTTGATACGTGTCAATGCGATCCGGTCATCTACAGGCTTGATAATAAATTCGTCTGCACCCAGCTCAAAAGCCTCTGTCTGAAAGGCATCCGAGCTGCTCGTTGTCAGAACGATCACCGGTATCTCCTGAAATGACGGCATCTGCTGTCTGCGGCGCAGAACTTCAAATCCATCGATTCCGGGCATCACCAGATCCAGCAGCACCACTGTGATCTCTTGCTCTGCGTGCGCGATCAGTTCCAGACATTCTTCTCCTGATGCTACTTCGATCAGATTGAAAAACGGCTTTAACAATTCTGACAATACCGCTCTTTGAAATCTCGAATCATCTACGATTAACACAGTTTCTTTTGTTTGACTCATGGAATCTCCTCAGGGGGTAAAAAGGAGATGGATGAAGTCACTTCATTCCATCTCCCTGTACTCAATCATTCATATCCGGCAATTACGGATTAATAATTTACGATCTTACCGAAATCTGCCTTTAAGCTGGCTCCACCAACCAGTCCGCCATCGATGTCGGGCTGTGCGAACAGCTCTGCTGCATTTCCTGCATTGACAGATCCGCCGTACTGGATACGTACTGCATCTGCGGTAGCTGCATCATACATCTGGGCGATGCAATCACGGATGCCCTTGCATACTTCCTGTGCCTGCTCTGTGGTAGCGGTCTTGCCTGTTCCGATCGCCCAGATCGGCTCGTAAGCGATAACCATGCTCTTTACCTGATCTGCAGTGATGCCTGCGAGATCAGACTTGATCTGAAGACGGATCCAGTCCATGGTCACACCCATCTCTCTCTGCTCCAGTGTCTCACCACAGCAAAGGATCGGTGTTAAACCTGCCTCGAATGCCTTCTTTACTTTCTTGTTCAGTAAAGCGTCATCCTCCTTGAAGTAATCACGGCGCTCTGAGTGTCCGATGATGACATACTTCACACCTGCATCTACTAACATAGCTGCTGAGATCTCTCCGGTGTATGCACCCTTCTCCTCAAAATACAGGTTCTCTGCACCAACTTCTACGTTGGTTCCCTTTACTGCCTCTACAACGGGTACGATGTCGATCGCGGGTACGCAATATACAACATCTACGCTGTCAGATTTTACCAGATCCTTCAGATCTGCACATAATTTTACTGCCTCACTGGGAGTCATGTTCATCTTCCAGTTTCCGGCTACGATTTTACGTCTTGCCATTTTATTTTCTCCTTTTTTACTTGTCGTCTGCTGCTGCTACTCCGGGAAGTGACTTGCCCTCTAAGAACTCCAGAGAAGCTCCGCCACCGGTAGAGATGTGGCTCATCTTGTCAGCAAATCCTAACTGGTTAACTGCTGCTGCTGAATCTCCGCCACCGATGATCGTGGTAGCATCTGTATCAGCCAGTGCCTGTGCAACTGCAATGGTTCCCTTTGCCAGAGTCGGGTTCTCAAATACACCCATCGGTCCGTTCCATACAACGGTCTTTGCAGACTTCACTGCATCTGCGTATAACTCTGCAGTCTTAGGTCCGATATCCAGTCCTTCCATATCTGCAGGGATCTTGTCAGCATCTACAACAGTAACATCGATCGGTGCATCGATCGGATTCGGGAATCCTGCTGCTACGGTTGTATCGATCGGCAGTAACAGCTTCTTGCCAGCCTTCTGCGCCTTGTCCATCATCTCCTTGCAGTAACCGATCTTCTCATCGTCTACTAATGACAGTCCGATCTCATATCCCTTTGCCTTTAAGAAAGTATATGCCATACCACCACCGATGATCAGTGTATCACACTTCTCGATGAGGTTGTTGATTACGTTGAGCTTGTCAGCTACCTTTGCTCCGCCGAGGATCGCTACGAACGGACGAACCGGGTTCTCTACTGCGTTTCCTAAGAACTCGATCTCCTTCTGCATCAGATATCCGACTACACAGTCGCCGCCCTTTGCACGAACGAACTCTGTCACGCCTGCAACAGATGCATGTGCTCTGTGGGCAGAACCGAATGCGTCACATACGTATACGTCACACAGATCAGCTAACTCTTTTGCAAATGCAGTTCCTGCATCTGTGGGCTTGGTCTCCTCTTTTCCACGGAAACGGGTATTCTGGAGAAGTACAACATCTCCGTCCTTCATAGCTGCTACTGCTGCTGTAGCTGCCTCGCCGGTTACATTGTAGTCTGCTACAAAGTTCACAGGCTGTCCCAGCTTCTCAGCTAAACGCTCTGCAACGGGTGCTAAAGACTCTCCCTCGTTGGGGCCGTTCTTTACTTTTCCAAGATGTGAGCAAAGGATTACCTTTCCGCCATCTTTGATCAGCTTCTGGATGGTAGGAAGTGCTGCCACGATACGTGTCTCATCTGTGATCTTGCCATCCTTTAAAGGTACGTTGAAGTCGCATCTTACGAGGACGCGCTTGCCGGCTACGTTGATGTCATCAACGGATTTCTTATTTAATCCCATGATTAAACCTCCAAAAAAATATTTTGTGTACGTTACGATGAAAAAAGAGTCCGGTCCAAACCGACCGGACCCTTCTTGAGTCGTTTTTTAACAGATCTTATGCTAACTCTGAGAAGTACTTGATTGTACGAACCATCTGAGAAGTATAAGAGTTCTCGTTGTCATACCAAGAAACAACCTGTACCTCGTACTGGTCATCAGATACCTGGTTAACCATGGTCTGAGTTGCATCGAATAATGAACCATATCTCATTCCTACGATATCAGAAGATACGATCTCATCCTCATTGTAACCGAATGACTCGTTAGCTGCTGCCTTCATAGCTGCGTTGATATCCTCTTTGGTAACGCCAGCCTTCTTAACAACTGCTGTAAGGATGGTAGTAGATCCTGTAGGGGTAGGAACACGCTGTGCAGATCCGATCAGCTTGCCGTTTAACTCAGGGATAACAAGACCGATGGCCTTAGCTGCTCCGGTAGAGTTGGGAACGATATTAACTGCTGCTGCACGAGATCTTCTTAAGTCACCCTTTCTCTGAGGTCCGTCAAGAGTCATCTGATCTCCTGTGTAAGCATGGATGGTTACCATGATACCAGACTGGATCGGAGCGTACTTGTTCAGAGCGTCAGCCATAGGTGCTAAACAGTTTGTTGTACAAGAAGCTGCAGAAATGATTGTATCTGAAGCCTTTAATGTCTCATGGTTTGTGTTGAATACGATAGTAGGAAGATCGTTTCCTGCAGGTGCAGAGATAACAACCTTACGAGCGCCTGCATTGATGTGAGCCTGAGCCTTCTCTTTGCTGGTGTAGAATCCAGAGCACTCTAATACTACGTCAACCTTTAACTCACCCCAAGGGCAGTTGTTTGCATCCGGGAATGCGTAGATCTTGATCTCTTTTCCACATACGGTGATAGAATCCTCGCTTGCAGAAACCTCATCTGCATGCTCGTATTTACCCTGTGAAGAGTCATATTTTAACAAGTGTGCTAACATCTTAGGGCTTGTTAAGTCGTTGATTGCTACTACTTCATAACCCTCTGCTCCAAACATCTGTCTAAAAGCAAGACGACCGATACGGCCAAAACCATTAATTGCTACTCTTACTGCCATTTTGAATTCCTCCTAAGAATTTTATAATGTGTTTTTTCAAATGGGACACGCCCAATCTGTTGACATTGTACTAAATAATAAGCGAAAATTCAAGCCCCTATTATTACTTTATCCGTACTTTGTTAAAATATTATCTAAGTACACAATCTGCACCTTGACATTTTGTGCAAAAGTTTACACAATATAAAGTGCAAGCGGATGATTGCGAAAAATTTTTTCATATACATTTTTTATCGGGCTGACTGGCTATGATTGCAGTAGTATCCCGATCAGATTGCTCCGGTTGCCCGGCTGTGTCTCGCTGTCTCTTCAGCTTGGGCTCGATGTGTCCTTCGGTTCCCTCGCACACATAGCCTGCAGCTTTCATCTGTGACATGCGAATCGTTATCAATTCGTTCGCACTACGCCGGAC
The DNA here is from genome assembly GCA_050872965.1 of bacterium. Classification (GTDB taxonomy): domain Bacteria; phylum Bacillota; class Clostridia; order Lachnospirales; family Lachnospiraceae; genus W0P33-017. The sequence goes on from JBNMHW010000035.1 coordinate 24,124, forward strand.
AAACGTCGCAACTGACAGGAACCACTGCAATCGTAGCCGTCAGCCCTGCGCTACACATTGATTACGCAACGTATTCATTTCGTAGATTACGGCATGTGAGCACATAAGCATCACAGAAAACATCAGCAGCGCGAGCAAGTCATGTCTGATTTTGCTGCCTTTGCACGATGGAGATGAGACGTATGACTCGAGGCAGCCTTTGCTGAACACGAGTCAGGTTCTTCTAAGGCTCATCGGAATGGTTCGTGCAATAAAGCAAACGTCAGACTGCTTGCGGGAGCTGCATTTCATGAAAC
>JBNMHW010000036.1:0-24251 GCA_050872965.1 bacterium
CAGAAGATATTTTTAAATACGAAGGGCATATTTGATGACGTCCGTCCGGAACTGAAGCGATTGCTCGATTTTATTGATGGAAAACAGCCGGAAGATGCGTTTACACAGGATTTGGCAGAGGCGGTAAAATCTGTCAAATTAAATGAGAAGTGGAGGATCAGCTATATGACTTTGCAGGAACATTATCACGAAAAATATAATGAAGGATTTGCAGAGGGACGTTTGGAAGAAATTATATCGCTTGTACAGGACGGTATTATTTCTGCTGCGCTTGGGGCTGAGAGAACAGGCATGTCCATCGAAGAATTTGAGACTGCGTTGGCAGAAGCAGAATATAAAATGAAAAGAGGATAAAGAGTATGAAAAAGAAAATGAAACTGATCATGACAGGGGCAGCAATCGGCGTGTTGGCGGTCGGTGTAGCGATCGTGGCGAGACATGTGTCGATTCAAAAAGAAGGGGATTCCGTTACTGTTATTGGCAGTGCGGACGGACCGACATCTATCTTTCTAGCGGGGAAACTGGCCGGAACTAAGGAAGCGCCCAAGACACAGGAGACGGATGTGGCACCGGCTGAGACTGGCGAAAATACGCAGGAAACATTATCGGAGCAGGATGCGTTCTATGTGTCAGAGATTCCGGATGATGTATTTGAGCGGATGCAGGGTAAGTCCTACAAGGCGGACTGCCGTGTTCCGAGGGAGGAACTCCGGTATGTACATATCCTGCACACAGGATTTGACGGCGAGACAAAAGAGGGTGAACTCGTAGTAAACCGTGCGATTGCGGATGATGTGCTCGATATTTTTGAAAAATTATATGAAGCATCGTATCCGATTGAGAAAGTGCGTCTCGTAGACGAATATGATGCAGATGATGAAGCATCAATGAGCGACAACAATTCATCGTCTTTTAATTATCGATGCATTTCGCATACGAACAAGATATCAAAGCATGGACTCGGCATGGCGGTAGATATCAATACCCTGTATAATCCATATGTAAAGACTGTCGACGGCGAACTGACGATCGAACCGGCGGGCGCAGGGGATTACGTCGATCGGGACGCGGATTTTCCGTACAAGATCGACCATGATGATCTGTGTTATCAGTTGTTTACAGAACATGGCTTTACCTGGGGCGGAGACTGGACAAGCTGCAAGGATTATCAGCATTTTGAAAAATAACAGAGGCCATCACAGATGAATGGCAGGAATCAATTGACATAGCCGTACGGCATAATATATAATAATCATATATATTTTCGCCGTACGGCTATATTGTGATTGATGGAACATAATTAGTGCGTACGGCTATATTTTGAAGAGGTATTACAGATGAAAGTGACAGATGCAGGAACGCTTGGTGAAGCAATTCGCAGACGACGAAAGGAACTGAATTATACACAGGCCAACCTTGCAGAGTTTACAGGATTTAGTACAAGTTTTATATCCGATCTGGAACGGGGAAAGACCACCGCGGAGATCGGAAAGACGATCACACTGATCAATTTGCTGGGATTGGATCTGTTAGTGGAAAAAAGAGGATGATCGAGTGAAACATTTAAGCGTTTGGATAGAAATAAATGGTGAACAGACATACGTTGGTGATATCAATGGTCAAAGTGCAGAGGATGCGTGTTTTGCCTATGCAAAAGAATATTACTTATTGTCTGCTCACCGACCGATTTCCATACACTTGCCCTTTTCGGATAAACCGTTTTCTGCCGGAGAGACCAGAAATTTTTTTGAGGGATTATTGCCGGAGGGATTTACCAGAAGATGTGTGGCAGGCTGGATGCACGCCGACGAAAATGATTATCTTGCATTATTGGCGGGATTAGGGAAAGAATGTCTCGGAGCAATAAAGATTACGGATGGAGAACCATCTGTCGATGATGCAACTTATAAAAGGCTTACAGTGGATGAAGTAAAACAATTAGCAAGGGAAGGTGCTACGGAGGCTGCGGATCTGGTCACAAAATCGCACTTGTCATTGACAGGTGCGTCCGGAAAAGTCGGGTTATACTATGATCATCGAAAAAATGACTGGTATTTGCCAATGGGTTCGGCGCCAAGTACGCATATTGTGAAACAAAGCCACGTCAGATTGGATGGTATAGTTACAAACGAACAGTTGTGTCTGATGACGGCTAAAAATGTCGGTATCGAAATCCCTAATAGCTTTGTTATCAACATTGGTACAGGTAGGGACGAGGATGTTCTTTTTGCAACTGAAAGATATGATCGCAGATTCGCGCAGAATACAAAAAAAGCAGATGGACTCCGGGTGCCGTATCGTCTGCATCAGGAAGATTTTTCGCAGGCAATGGGTATTTCGGCAGCAAATAAATATGAACGCGACCATGTGGGTTATTTACGAAAAATGTTTGATATTTTAAGAGAATATTCTTCTAATCCGATTGAAGATCAGTTAAAGCTATGGGATCTATGCGTATTTAATTACTTGATAGGGAATACGGATAATCATATAAAAAATGTTTCTCTGTTGTATGGGGAAAATATGGGATCGATTCGTCTTGCGCCGGCATATGACATTGTCAGTACCGTAATATATGAAAGCAGTACAAGAGACATGGCATTTAGTATCGGGCAAAAATACGATATCAATCAAATAGACAGATCTGCATTTGGCCTAGAGGCGAGAATGATCGGGTTGGGAGAGATGGTAGCAATGAAGCATTATGACCGAATTGCACATGAGTTCAATGCAGCTTTGGAACAGGCATGTAACGATCTTATGAAAATGGGATTTGTTAAAGCGAAAGACATCAAGGAGCGGATCAGAGACTGTCGGCATATTCGGTAGAGAGGATGATCACGGTCGAGACAGGCAGCGGCCAGACTGCAAAGATGAAAGTTGTCGTGAAATAAAAATTATAGTAACAATTATCATTTTGATTCTAATATTTCAGAAAGATCCGTCCGATAAAGAAAGAGCAAAAATAAATGTGACATAAAATACCGGAATCCCAATGTGTGATCAGTGGATGAAAGGATGGTAAAAAATATGCGAAAGATGAGAGAGTATTGCAAAAAGTGCTATCAAAAGAGAAAAAACGAACAGGGCTTCACGCTGGTAGAGATGATCGTTGTACTGGTCATCATCGCGATCTTGGCTGCAATTACGATCCCCGCATTGCTCAAATATATCGACAAGGCAAAAGATAAACAGGTGCTGATTGATACAAGATCAATCTGTATGGCTGTGCAGACGGTGGCAACAGAGACGTATGCGACGGGTGAGTGGAAAGGATATGCTGATAAAATCAATGTATTACCGGCTATAGCAAATAAGGCAGAAAGTGGTACATCACAACGAGCACATTATGATGAGATCCTTGAATTGGCCGGTGTTCCATCCTTGGAAACGAATGGAACTTTTGGAGCATATGTGGGTAATAACGGCGAAGTGTTGGTTGTGATTTATTCCAATGGAGATGGTAAGGTTGGAATTTATTTTAAGGATACAGGTGAGTATGAGGTTTATGATAAAACAAAATTAAAAACATTTGATTCATGGTATAATCAATATTTGAAAGATAGCGTCCATTGTATGCAATATGATCCGGATCCAACTACGCCAACTTACGACAAGAAGGTTGTGATTTTGAGTTGTTTGGGATATGAAGCGGAGTGATAAGAAATTATGTTCAGACCAATCAGAAGAACTAAAAATAAAATATCCGATGAAGCAGCGAGGCAGCTGCTCCTGCATGAAAAACGCGGTATCTTTGCGGTAAACGGTGACGACGGTTATCCGTTCGCGATACCGGTCAACTATTATTATGACACAGAACATGAAAAGATCTATTTTCATGGAGCACGGAGCGGACATAAAGTAGACTCCCTGCGGCGGAGTGACAAGGTATGTTTCACCGTATACGGCAACGAACAGCGCGTCGAAGGTGACTGGGCACCGTACGTGCAGAGCGTCGTTGTATTCGGACGATGCCGTCTGGTCGAAGATGCAGACGAGACGATCGAGCATGTGCGCACACTCGCAATGAAATACTATCCGAGTGCGGCAGAAGTAGAGGCAGAGATCGCCAAAGACATACAGGCAGCTCAGTTGTACGAGATCACGATCGAGCATCTGTGTGGCAAACAGATACACGAAAAATAAGCACAAATCTATATTGAAGAAAGACAATGAGAAAAATGACAATTTTTCACGAAGAATTTATATTTATGTCACCAATGGTGTCGCAAATTAACCAGTAAAAATTGTCTTTTAAGATAAATTGTGGTACAATATCAACAAAATATGGTCACAAGAACAGACCAAAAGCACAAGGAGGAGGAATCCATGAAGTTTTTGAAAAAAATGTATCAGAAGTCCAAAGAGCAGAAGGGCTTCACCTTAGTCGAGATGATCGTCGTACTCGTCATCATCGCCATCTTAGCAGCCATCACCATCCCTGCACTGTTAAAGTATATCGACAAGGCAAGAGACAAACAGATTGTGATTGATGCAAGAACCGCGTATCTGGCAGCGGAGACAGCCGTCAGTGAGGCATATGCAGATAAGAGTACAATTCCTGCCAGTCTTACTTTTACACAGACTGATAAAAACATCGGTTCGCCTTCAAATGTTGCAGATAAAATGAAGAAAAATGCATCAGAATTGACGGGAATAGATAGTACTTATACTTGTAACGTAGAAATCTCTGATTCAAAAATTACCAAGGTTGTATTTACAGAGAATAGCAAAACTGCGACACTGAATGTAACATCAGGTTCTGCATGGACAGTCGAGCCTGAAAACAAGACCACAGGTACAAAGCAGTCATAGAGATTTATTTAACATATGCATCTACTTAGGCAAGTCCGCCCATCGGCGGATTTGCCTTTCATGCTATATTTGTGAGCCAATCACAAAAGCAGCAGCGCGAGCAAGGCATACCTGATTTTGCTGCCTTTGCACGATGGAACTGAGACTTGGCAACTCGTGGAAGCCAATGCTGAACACGAGTTGGGGTTTTACCAAGGCTCAGTGAAATGCCTCGTGCAATAAAGCAAAACGCAGGTATCCTTGCGCAAGCTGCGACCTCATGGAATAAAATTCATATATGATTTGACTACAGAGTGAGACCGGGGGCAATATCATGGTGACAGCACAGCAGTTGATCAACTTCATATGCACAGGCACAGCAATGCTGCTCCTGACGATCCCCATGCATTGGATTAGACATCGCGTATTTGAAACAGAAGGTGTCCAGCCCAATACACGGGGTTTTTGCGTTTTTTTCACCATTCTATTCTGGACGCTGTGGATCACATTGTCAGTCACGAGTGATAATCCGCTGCAGGCAGTACTGTACGCCGCCTTTCTCGGCACCCTGCTCTGGATGGCAGAGATCGATGCGCATAGCCAGATATTACCGGACAAATGCAATGCGATGATACTGGTCATATCGATTGCACGCCAAATATTGATGCCGCAGGGCAGCATCTGGTCAGGACTGCTCGGCTGTGTGATCGTCAGTATACCAATGCTCCTGCTGAGTATCATTGTCAGTGGTTCATTCGGAGGCGGAGACATCAAACTGACCTTCGCGTGGGGATTTTTCCTTGGCTGGAAACTGTCCCTGCTCGCATTTTTCCTCGCCGTGCTGACAGGAGGCGTGTACGGAGCCTATCTGCTGCTTGCAGGGAAGAAAGAACGCAAAGAACATTTCGCATTCGGACCATTCTTATGCACAGGCGCGATCATAGCGACCCTGTGGGGAGATGCCCTTATTCGTTGGTACATAGGATTATATTAGGCAAAGGAGAACCGCATGCCAAAATACAGTTACGTCGTGCGCGACGCATACGGAAAAAAAATAAAAGGGCAGGCGACAGCCGTCGATGAAGTAGAACTGTCCGATCAGTTGTTCAAGGACGGGATGTACATGCTCTCCTGTAAGGAACTGACGGAGGAAGTCAAACGGAAAGCACTAAAGCCCAAGGAACTGTCTGAGTTCTGCCGACAGATGGGAACGCTCGTCGCATCCGGAGTCACACTCGTGCGTGCGCTCGGTATCATGCAGGAAGAGGAAGGCATCAAGCCTTACCAGAAACAGATCTATAAGGAACTCAACCGCCGCATCCGCCAGGGCACACCGATGTCTGATGCGATGCAGGAGCTCGAAGGCGTATTTCCGGCACTGCTCATACATATGATGCACACGGCAGAGGTCGCGGGCAATCTCGACAAGACCTGTCTGCGCATGGCAGAGCAGTACGAGAAAGAATACAAGCTGGCATCCAAGGTCAATTCGGCGATGACCTACCCGAAGATACTGACGGTGCTGATCATCGTTGTGGTGGCAGTCATCATGACATTCGTCATGCCGCAGTTTACCGAACTGTTTTCACAGATGGATGTGCTGCCGGCACCGACCCGCTTTTTGATGGGAATCAGCGATTTTGTGCGTGAAGACTGGCTGATCTGCATCATGGCAGCGTTTATTATCGTGTTGACGTATAAGCTGCTGATGCGCATACCGGCGGTCTGCGTCAAAAAGGATGAACTGCTGATCCGGATGCCCGTATTCGGCAAACTGCAAAAAGCAATCTATACCGCGCGTTTTGCCAGAACACTCTGCTCACTGTACGGTTCGGGACTGCCGATCATATCGGCATTGGCGATCGCCAGACACACGACAGGCAATCTGTACATCGATGTGCAGTTTGATGAAGTGATCGCATTTGTCCGTGCCGGAGGAACGTTGAGCGAAGGACTGGAACAGATCGACGGATTTACGAAAAAGCTGATCGCATCGATCAAGATCGGTGAGGAGACCGGACATCTGGAGTCGATGCTCGAATCGACCGCAGACAATCTCGATTATGAAGCAGAGATGGCGATCAATAAAATGGTGGCGATGATCGAGCCGATGATGCTGATCGTCATGGCATGTATCGTAGGATTTGTCATGGTGTCAGTCATGATGCCGATCTACAATTCGTACGGCAGTATTTCGGATTCATCCGGTTACTAGGGGGAAAAAGATGGTTACATTGTATTTATCCGGCGAACATATCGTCGCATTGGTCGGAACAGTAAACGGCAAGCGGCTGACCGCACAGAAGCTGTATGTGCACGACTTTGCGGAGCCGATGATCGCTGATCGAAAGATCATAGATGTAGAGACGTATACAAAGGCATTGGAGGAATTTTTTGAAAAATACCACCTGCCGACGAAAAATATCAATCTGATCCTGACATCGTCGATGTTTATCTCCAAGATGATCGAACTGCCGGTCATGAAGCCTAAGGAGCTGATGGGCTATATCCCGCGTGAGTTCAATGATGTGGAGAACCGCAGGGAGCCGATCTACGGCTGTACCGTCATCAATACGGTGTTCAAAAAAGAAAACGATGAGGACAAAGGCAGAAAATATCAGCATATTTTTACGGCGATGATCGAGCGGGAAGCGCTGGATGATGTGTATGATATGCTGCATGCGCTGAAATTGAAGGTACAGAGTGTCACGATGAATCAGGCGAATAATATCCGTCTGATGGGACGCATGCCACAGGTCGTGAACAATACGTGTATTGTCCAGATCATGAGCGGCAGCAGCATGACCAATATCCTGTACATCGACGGCAACTATACCTATTCGACGACGAGCCGTCTCTTCAGTGAGATCGACACTCCGGGATACGGCGTGGAGATCGCCCGCAGTGTCAGCAATATCATCCAGTTTATGAAGGCGCAGCAGATCGATGCACAGATCAAAAATGTGTATGTGGCAGGTATCTCGCCGGATACGTTTACGTATGTTGATGAGGGAATCTATCAGATCAACGACCAGATCCAGACAGACTGGATCAGCGGGGAGGGCGTCATCAACTGGCAGATCGCGGACGCAGATCTGACCGACAATATATCCATGGTGTCTGGTCTGCTGACGGAGAAGGGGCCGACCTCTATTAAACAGCAGTACAAGAAGCATTCGCCGCGCGGCAGGGCGATGTGGGCAGCGATCCGTAACTGGTCGGCAGTAGCGGGTGTCGCGTTTGTGATGCTCATAATCGTGATCGTGCTGCTCGTGCAGTATTTTTCTGCATCTGCAAAAATCAGCGCTGCGAACGCATATCTGGAGAATCCGACGGTTGTGGCAGAGCAGGCAGAATACGAACAGTTATCCGCCGATAACGACCTGATGACGCGCCAGATCACCTATGTGCAGGGTGTCAGGGAGGCGATCGACAGCTATCCGCTCGGCGATTCGGATGTGCTCCGGGAGTTTGAGCGCTGTGTGGGCGGCCTCGCGACGATCGACGTCACGAGCTTTGACAGTGCGAGTGGTACGATGACGACTTCCATGACATCGGAAGATGTCGCAGACATCAATCTGCTCATATCCAATCTGACGCAGGATGCGATGTTTACGAATGTTGAGTATACCGGATATACCTACAATGAAAATGCATGGACGGTCAATGTCGTATTTACATTGGCGGCATCTGTGGGAAGGGAGTAACGATATGAAACTGGAAATGAAGTTCACGGAACGTGACAAAAAGCTGATCGTATTTTTATCGTTATTCCTGTTGATCGTCGGTGTGGGATATTTTGTGGTCAGACCGTTGTACCTGAAGGTGGATGAGCTTCAGATGCAGGCTGATGATCTGGAAATGCAGGTCGCACAGACACAGAGCTATCTGGCGAGACTGCCGCAATTACGCAAGGTAAATGAAGAACTGAAAAACGATAAACAGCAGGAATTACAGGATTTTTACCCGTATATGGAGAGTCAGGAACTGGATAAGATGATCACCGGGCTGACACTGCATGAGTCGCTCGGAGCCAAAAATCTGACGATCACGATTCCGGATGCACCGTATGAGATCACACCGTATTTTTTGTCAGTTCCGCAGGAAGAAGAGGGCGAACAGCTCTCGGATTCCGAGCAGGCATATGAGGATGAGAAGTCAGATGACACATCCGCAGAGAATGCGCAGAACACAGATGCACAGACTGACGGGACACAAACCGGTGATGCACAGGCGCAGGATGCCACAGAGGCACAGATCCTGTATGTGGCAAAATTATCTATCGATGTAACCGGATCGCACGATCAACTGCAAGGCTATATCGACCTGTTATCGGATGACGCGAAATATCCTGCGATCCAGGTGGATTCCTATACATGGAACAATGAAAACAGTGTAAGTACCGATGAACTGGGTGCATTTATGCTGCAGTCGGGAGAGGCACTGCATGTGGAACTTTCGGTCTATATGCAGGGAAAAGAAGAGGAATAAAGCATGGCAGAAGAACAAACCGTTAGTTTGAAAAATATCCGGATCGGAGACGTGTTAAAGGAGTCCGGTTATGTCAATGACGAGCAGATCGGACAGGCGCTGCGCTACCAGAAGGAGCACAAGGGCATGCGTCTGGGAGGTGCGCTGATCGAGCTCGGATTTATCTCCGAGACCAATATGCTCCAAGCACTCGCGATCCGTCTGAACATGAAACATATCGATATCGCGAATGCCAAGGTCAATCTGGATGCGACCGCGCTGATCCCTGCCAATCTGGCAGAAAAATACTGCATTCTCGCGATCAATGATGAGAACGGCGTGCTGACAGTCGTTGTGAACGATCCGATGAACTTTTTCGCGATCGAGGACATCAAACAGCTCACCGGACGCCAGCTCAATATCTGTCTGTGCGAGTCCGAACCGTTGCAGAAAGCGATCAATTATTATTATTCCGAGGTCGCAGCGCAGAAGGCGGCGCGTACCGCCAACACGATGGCGAACGAGAAGCAGGATGATCTCGAGGAACTGACAGTCGAGGAAGGTGACGACGAGACTCCGATCATCAATCTGTTGAATTCGCTGCTCAAACGTGCCTACAGCGTGAATAGCAGTGATATCCATATTGAACCATTTGAAGACAAATCGATCGTCCGCATGCGTATCGACGGCGCGATCGTCGATTATGTGACTTTGCAGAAAGGTCTGCATGCGTCACTGATCGCCCGTATCAAGATCATATCTGATCTGGATATCGCTGAGCGGCGTGTGCCGCAGGACGGACATTTCCGTGTGAATGTCGAGGGACAGTATGTAAACATCCGTGTATCGATCCTGCCGACCGTGTTCGGTGAGAAAGCGGTGCTGCGTCTGCTGGCCGGCAATTCCACGATCCAGCATGCGGATTCCTTCGGCATGGAAGAACGCGATTATGAGCGGTTCCGTGCGATGCTCGACAGCCCGCACGGGATCATCTATCTGACCGGCCCTACCGGCAGCGGTAAGACGACGACACTGTACATGGTACTTGATGAGATGGCCAAGCGCAGCGTCAATATATCCACGATCGAGGACCCAGTCGAGAAAAATATCAAAAAGATCAACCAGACACAGGTCAATAATACCGCCGGACTGACATTTGAGGTGGGTCTGCGTGCCCTGCTGCGTCAGGACCCGGATATCATCATGGTCGGCGAGACGCGTGACTCCGAGACCGCATCGATCTCCGTGCGATCCGCGATCACCGGACATCTCGTATTTTCGACTTTACATACCAACGATGCGACGTCATCCATTGTCCGGCTGATCGATATGGGCGTGGAGCCTTATCTGGTCGCCAATTCGATGGTAGGTACAGTCGCACAGCGTCTGATGCGCCGGATCTGTCCGGAATGTGGACAGGAAGTAGAGGCGACAGAGGAAGAATGCCGTCTGCTCGGTGTCGCACCGGGGACAAAGATCAAGAAAGCACACGGCTGTACACAGTGCAATTATACCGGCTACAGCGGCCGTATCGCGATCCATGAGATACTGACGATCGACAGCAATGTCCGGAAAATGATCTCCGAGGGCGCTTCGATGGACGAGATCCAGGATTATGCGGTGAAATATCAGGGGATGCGCCTGTTGCGTGACAGCGCGGTCGAGAAAGTCCTGCAGCAGGTCACGACGGTCGAAGAACTGCGCAAGGTCGCATATTATTCAGATGCACCGGCAGCACAGTACCAGCGTCCGGCTGCAGATACCGCTCCCGCAGTGGCACAGATGAGCGCAGCGTCCGTGACGGCGGCTATGCAGCCTGTACCGGGGCGTGTGGTGGAATATGTGGAGGCTGTGCCGGAAGGAAGCATACGATTAAGAGAAGATCCCTTCGCAGGTGTCGGCCCCGCCACGATCCATGTGGAGGATATTATATTAAAGGCGCGTGAGAACGGCTGCTCCGATATCCATATCACGGCAGCGAAGCCGCTGATGATGCGTATCAATGGCGCTCTGCAGGAGACAAAAGAGCAGTACAGCAAGGAACAGATCACGGCGATGCTCCTCGAGATGTGTGATGCCGATCAGCGTGCACAGCTCGCAGCGGGCAATGACCTCGATTTTGCGGTGCAGACGAGAGACGGACACCGCCAGCGTGTCAATATCTTCCGCGATATGGGCTGTCTCGCAGCGACGATCCGTCTGCTGAATTCGCAGATCCCGACGCTGGAATCACTCGGATTGCCGATGGTGCTCGGTGAGATCGTCAAGCAGCCGAGAGGACTGATCTTGGTCACCGGACCGACCGGTTCCGGTAAATCGACGACGCTTGCGGCGATGATCGATTCGATCAACGCGACCAGACCGGATCATATTATCACGATCGAGGATCCGGTTGAGTATGTCTATGAGAAAAAGAAAGCATTGATCCATCAGAGAGAGGTCGGACGCGATGTCACGAGCTTTGCGGCAGCACTCCGCTCCGCACTGCGTGAAGATCCGGATATTATTCTGGTCGGAGAGATGCGTGATTATGAGACGATCTCGGCGGCACTGACTGCGGCAGAGACCGGACATCTGGTGTTGTCGACCCTGCATACGACAGGGGCGGCACAGACGATCGACCGTATCATCGATGCGTGTCCGAACGGCAGCCAGAATCAGGTGCGTACACAGCTCGCGGGTGTATTGAATGCAGTCGTGACCCAGTGCCTGATCCCGAAGATCGAGGGCGGACGTATCGCAGCGACCGAGATACTGATCGGTACGGATGCGATCTCCAATATGATCCGTGAGAACAAGTGTCACCAGATGAATACAGCGATGCAGGCAGGTGCAGCGCTCGGTATGCATACGCTGAACAAGGATCTGATGGGTCTCGTACAGCGAGGCGTGATCTCGATGGAACAGGCGAGAAAATACACGAACGACAAGCGTGATCTCGAACAGTTCATTGGGTAGTGCACACAAAAGGCAATACGAATTAGTAATACAGGTAATTGGCAGAGGTAATCGGTATGCAGCATACGACGAAAAGATATCAAAAACTGAACAGCAAAGGCTTTACGCTCGTGGAGATGGCTGTTACGCTCGTGGTCATCAGTCTCGTGCTGGCGATCACCTTTGTCGGACTGCGTGCGTGGATGCGCAATGCAGAATTCAAAAAGTGCAATGAATATGCGCATACGATCTATACATCTGCGTCACTGGAACTGTCGGCGCTCGATCTGGCATCGGATCTGGATCGTTTTACGGAGCGTGTCAAGGCGAGCGGTACGCCGCTGCAGACGAGTGCGCAGCTCGGAACAGGAGCACCGGAAGACGTCTATGCAGATGGCCGTATGTATGCAATCACAGCAGAGGCGGGAGCATATGCGCAGTACAGTTCAGGAGGCACGGTATCGCCGCAGGAGGCACTCGTATATGATTTGATCGACCAGTATTCGTATGACAAAGAGGTCTGTGATTACACGATCACGATCGAATATGATACCGAGGGTCAGTCGGTCTATGCGGTATTTATCAGTACGCGTGCGGAGTCATTGGTGTACGGCGATGACCACGGCGGAGATTATAAAGCCTATGATGAGAGCGGCGTGGTCAGCCTGAATGCTGCCGGTGATTATGCGCTGGATCGTTCGTCTGAGGTGCGCAGGGCACTGATGCTCGGCTATTACTGCGTGGATGATCTGGGTATCAATGCAGCTTTTAACGAAGGACAACTGCGCATTACCGAGTGTTATCTGGATAATGAGGAGAGGCTGGATCTCGTCGTGGCGAGCAATTCGCGTCATGAGGAATCAGATGTCAAATACACAGCGACGATCTACCAGACAGACAGCAACGGTGACAAGCCGCTGTTTGATGTGACATATTCGTTGGTGGATCTGTATGCTGCCGGCTATACAGGATCAGAGGTTCAGTTGCCGCATCTGATGAAGTTTGCCGTGAGCGGATACAACGGAACGATCAGGAGCGATCAGACGGAAACGATGTATTTTCCGGTGTCGTATGTGAACAATGAACTGCGTGTCACACTTGATGCGACGATGTCAGCGCAGACCGGATACGTGATCGAAAAAGCAGGTGATACAGCAAAGAATATTTCGACCAGTTTTCACCGTTTTCTGCAAAATGCAGCGGATACACCGGATATCTATGCATCTGCGCGTGTCCGGCAGCTCACAGTATCTGATCTTCCGGTCACCTATGATCCGGGCAGCCAGTCTGTACGCAAATGGATCACGGAAGAGGACTATATCATCGGTTCCTCAGTCGTATCGAATACGGAAAATGCATTTTTTGCAGCCGTATCGGATGTGGAAGCAGGCATAGGCTGCGTGCGCCATCTCGCCAATATCCGTTACTGTGACCAGACTAAACAGATGACGTTCCGGCTGATGAATGATCTGCAATTTGTCGATGCGGTCGTCTATGACCAGAATACTGCCCGGATCGGATCGGAGAATGCGATGGAGCTCATGGAGCTGCATACGACAAAGGCATTTCCTGCGATCCCGGAATCTAGTGAGTACTGGACACTGACCGGAGAGAAGACGCTCAGTACACAGGATTATGCGATCAATCAGCTCGTATTGACGGATGAATCGATCGTCCGGTCGGATGATGCGCAGTACGGCATGATCCGGAAAAATAACGGCATCATTCAGCATCTGTCACTGGACGGCAGCACTGCGACACTCGGCTATAGCAGGAAAACCTCCGCAAACGGATTGGATACATCGGACAGCTATGTGCTGCAGGGCGCGGATCAGAACCTGCATGTGCGCGCGGCGGGTGTGCTCTGTGGCTTGAATCAGGGCGTGGTCAGAGACGTTACAATGGATGATATGACTTCCGTACATCTGGCATTGAATTATCATACACTGAGCACATCGGCGACGGATATTACCGCGGAGAAGATGCACGGCATCGGTCTCGTCTGTGGTGTGCACGAGGGCAAAGTGGCATTGACAGATATCCGGACAGACGGAGAACTGGAAGGATTTTTTTATAACATCAATGAAACAGAACAGGCAGCACCGGCAGGGGAAGATGCTGTGCAGCAGCGCTACCGCTATGCCGGTATCGGCGGTGTCTGTGGTTTTGCGGTAGGAGAGTCAGATGTCATAAACGCAGGTCAGGCAGTGACTGCGGTCGGAACTGAACTGACGATCGTAGATCAGATCGAGGATTTCCTGCATCTGTCAGACCGCGCCAGTGTCAAAAATACGGCGAAGATCAGCGGCAATGCGTTCGTTGGCGGTATCGTCGGCAATATTTCCTTTGATGCATCGATCAAGGATATGTCTGCAAATCCGATCGTGGACAACTGCAGTAATGAGGGACTGATCCATCTCGAAGGAGAGAAAAAGGATCTGGTCGCCTGCGGCACAGCTAATCAGGATGTTTTAGAGAAGGAATCGGAGCAGGGGAATGCGGATAACTGTTTTGCGGGAGGTATCGTCGGATATCTGCAAAATGGAGTGATCCGGGATTGTACCTCCGCGCCGGGTGCCGGAGATGCAGAGTTTACAGAGCAGGTATCGGATACGGCGACGACAGGAGTACTACTGGCGGATGGCACGCCGGAGACCAGGGCGCATGCATATCTGTCGCAGTATCTGACCGGTAACTACGTCGGAGGCATCGCAGGCTGTGTCGTGACCGGAGAATTGAGAGACTGCGAGACGTCAGAGGGCGGTTATGTACTCGGCAACGATGAAGTCGGAGGTATCGTCGGATATCTGGCCAGCATAGAACAGACAGCTGGTAGTTTGGCACAGAACCGGTTGACGATGACGAATGCAAAAGAGCTGCAAAATAGCTGTTATGTGCTCGGGCATTCGAATGTCGGAGGTATTGTCGGCAGCAATCGCGCAGGAAATATCATCACAGACTGTGTCAATGAGGGCATCGTAGTCGGAGGTGGCAGAAATATCGGTGGTATTGCAGGTATCAATACCGGTGCCGGTACAGATGAAAACACACAGGCCGTGATCAGAAACTGTACGTCAGAGGTATTTGATTATGATGACAGCTTTTTTACACAGGTATCCGAAGTATGGCAGATCTACGGCGATAATGTCGGAGGTCTTGTTGGCTACAATGAATATGGTGCGGTAGAGCGCACAGACCGGACAAAGACGAATATTGCTTCGATTGTCGTAGGGCATAACAATGTCGGCGGCGTCTTTGGCATGGCGGGCACGCAGACAAGCTTTGATTTTAAATATTACACACTGGATGGCGGAGAAGTCTATGCCAGCGGTGACAATGCCGGAGGCTATATCGGAGTCAATCTGAGCAGTCAGGCACTACCGTCAGCGACAGATTTTGCAAAAAAATCCTATGAAGTCAAGCCGTATTCGGTGCGTGGACGCTATGCGGTCGGTGGAGCGATCGGTGCCAATGTGATCCTGCAGAACACGGCTGAAGCGGTGGACATCCGGTTCTCCAATACGAATGCATTCGGAACGGTATATGGTGCGAATGCAGTCGGTGGTATTATCGGATATCAGAGAAATATCGCATTAAAGGGCACATCCTATGCTTCGGTCTATCCGGATATCGTAGCAGGATTGCCGTCTGATGGGATCAACGGGATCTTTGCATCTGTGAAGGCTGTAAATGAGGCAGACCGGACGATGGTAGACGGACATGAGACGATCTGGCTGATGGATCTGGACAGAGGACAATATGCGACAGCCGGATCGACAACGATCACCGGAGACAATGCTGCGACAGTCATCGCGGGCAGCTACGGCGGAGGTATCCTTGGCTACGGATGCAGCTATGATACGATCACGGTTGAGAACTGTACGAACAGCGGTGATGTCAGCGATTGGCAGGCATATGGAGTGACCGGAGCAGATCTGATCGAGGGCTCGATCGCGCTTAAGGATCTGTATGGACAGAAGACAACTGCATCGGGGAAAACGATTCTGGATGCGAAGGTATATGCTTATGATTCTCTGACACAGGCGCTTGGCTCCGGCACGAAGACAGCGGAGCCGGTCGGCAGTTTTGTCGGCGGTATTCAGGGATTTGTTCCGCAGAATACAACGATCAAAGGCTGCACACAGACAGGAATGATCTATGCACAGAACGGTTTCGGCGGTATCGCGGGAATCAATCTGGGCACATTGGAAAATTGTAAGGTTGAGACGAATCTGGGTACACAGGATTCTTCAATGGTCGGCGGCATCGCTGCGATCAACGGACCGACTGCGGATGTGAGTACGTGTGTAGTCGGATCACAGGAGAAAAACGGCGATTATACGATCGAAGGAAAAAATATCGTCGGTGGATTTTTCGCGATCAATGAGGCAGCACAGGTTCGTGCGACGGCTGCGGGAACAGATGGATCGCGGATGTATGCAAATATCAGCAGCGCATTGGATGGATATGCTGTCGGTGGCTGCAACGGTATCCTGACCGGTACATTTTTACTCGCAGAGACGCTCGGAGAGGGCAAGACCACGCTGCAGATCAGCGGTGGCACCGCAGTCGGAGGTATCTCCGGAGTGATGTGTGGCAAACTGCAGGTAAATACAGAACCGGTTACAGGTAAACAGGTCACCGTCGATGGCGTGGATGCGGTCGGTGGTGTATTTGGTGTGCTGCAGGGCGGCAGAGTTGTGCGGCACCAGGATACAGACACGGATATCGGATACGCGAATGCGGCGGTCGTGACAGCATCGGACGGCTGTGCAGGCGGTATCGTCGGACGGCTGGAATCCGGAACAATACAAAAAGCGTTCAATCAGCAGTCAGCGGTCGTTACCGCTTATGGCGAAGAGGGCTATGCAGGCGGTATCGTCGCATATGTCCGGAAAGACGCGACAGTTACATCCTGTGTCAATGAGGCAGATGTGACCTCGATCAACAGTTATGCAGGCGGTATCTGTGCATGGAATCAGGGAACACTGAAAAACAATGATTATGCATGTGCAGAAAAATCGCAGTCGATCAACAGTAATGCAGACAGTATGGGCGTGATCGCTGCCTATAATGATGGCTTGATCGAATCCTGCAGCGTAAAAAAAGCAGAGGATACAGGCAGTGCGGCGATCACTCTGCAGGGCAGCGGATCAGTCATCGGAGGTATCGTGGGAACCAATACCGGAACCGTATCGGGATGTGCGGTGGGCTTGAACTATAAGCTCGTGACATCCTCTGATAAGGATCTGACGATCGGTGGAGCGATCGGTAACAATGAATGGCAGACAGACACGTCAGGCAGCGTGACAAATGTCAGTGTGAAGAATTTTTATATTACGTTACAGGGAAATTGTGCATATTTTGGCGGATTGATCGGTCGCAGCAGCGGCAGCGGTATCATAGCGGACTGCAGCGTGCAGAAGCTGACAGTTAATGAGGCAGATGCGTCTCTGAAGGGTAGCTGCTACGGTGGACTGATCGGAGAAAGTGCGTCATCCGTACAGGATAGCACGGTGAAAAATATCAAGGCATCGATCAGTGGTCTGTATCAGGCCAATGTAACACTGGATGCAGCAAAGCAGGAGAATCTCGCGAGCTGCTTTGGCGGTCTGGTCGGAAAGAATCAGACAGACGGCAGGATCGAGGCATGTACACTCGATACCTCCGGCGGCTATGACCAGAATCAGATCATCGTGGAAAATGGTCTGGTAGGAGGCATCACCGGTATCAACAAGGGCACAGTCACGACCAGCGGCTATCAGACATCCAAGAAGGATTCCGCGGTAGCGATCGCGGATGCTGTGCAGAAAGCGATTAAAGATTATGCAGATGCATACAAGACCGATAAGCATGTAGATCTGGAAACAGAGAAGGAACGTGTCGGATATGAGGCGTTGCTGGATAATGATATCGTAAAACAGATGATTGCCGGACGTGACCGGAATGGAATCGCAGATCTGAATGAAAAAGCTGATAATAATATCGAAAAAGCACAGGCTGAGATCTCCGGGAAAAAGCAGGATCTGCTGTTACAGTTAAACGGTAACGGCAGTATCGGCGGTATCACTGCATACAATACGCAGAGTGGTACGATGAAATACTGCATGAGCGGAAACTGGCTCATCTATAACCGCAGCTCCGCACAGTACAGTGCGCAGGGTGGTATCATTGGAACGAATGAGTCAGATTATGATACCTGTTTCCTGATCAATCAGGCGATGGTGCTGCGCGAGTCGTCAGTCGGTGTGACAGAGCGTGTCAATGGCGGTATCATCGGATTCCAGCATAATACGACGAGCGATCAGTGGAAGCTGTATGGCTGTATCAATACCGGACGTGTGCTCAATGTGAATTCACATTATTCCGGCGGTATCATTGGGCGCTGGTCAGATCAGGGCGGCAGTATCGAATACTGCAGAAATTATGGTGTGATGCAGACCTCCTACCGCAATGATTCGAGCAAGGGAGCTGCCGGTGGTATCGTGGCACAGATGTACCATCCGCTGGATAACCAGTCATACACGATCCTGTCATGTAGAAATGACGGCAGCATATTGGGAACCGGTGCGGATTGCCTGACCAAAGACTGGTGTGCAAATGATTCCGGTGGCATTATGGGAAATATCGTGATCTATGAGGCGTCAAACGCGAACACGGCGCAGACGGTACAGGTCAATCTGATCGATTGTGTCAACGGACCGGATGTGACGATCGTAACCTATTCGATCGCAGCGGGAATGGTTACATATCTGACGAGTGACAAGGCGGCTCCGGGTGATGCATCTGTACGGAATCTGGAATTGAATTTTGACCGGTGCAGAAATTATGCGACGGATTTCCAGACGGGCAGAGGATATTTTGGTATTTTCGGTGACCGGCCGACCGGTCATGAGAAGACGAGGATCACGAATTGCTTTACCATTATGGAAGAAAGCAAACACAATCAGACGAACAAAAATCTGGATTGGAAGCGCGGATATATCTGCAACGATGGTGGAGTAGATAAAAATACGACATGGAAATACGACGGAGGTAAAAGTGCGATCTGCTATAACAACCGCGTATTGCTGGTCAATGCAGCAGATGCAGGTACAGCCGGGAAAAAAGTAACGGTCGATCCGTCTGTAGAGATGTCTTTCGGCAAGCTGAACGTAAATGGGTTTGATAAGAGCAGGACAGCCGGAGTCTGCTATTCCGTACTGGACAGCACTGCGCAGAGCGCAGAAGGGCTGGATAAGCTGTTACAAGGCAAGGGTACTTATACGGTATCCGGTGCGCATGAAGGGGCACAGCTCTATATTCAGTTGAATGCTCCGATGTCGTTGAAGGACCTCGAACTGAATTTTGACAACAGTAACGATCAGACACATTCCGTGCGTGTGGAGTATCTGACAGAATATGCAGATGCAACGGATCAGGGTGGCAGCTCTCTGGGCAATGAGTTTACATTGGCAAAAGAAGTCATCTGCAAAAAGGGAACGGCAGAGAAGGTCACATTCCCCGAGAATGTATCGATCTATGCGCTCCGCATCCAGTATGTACAGAATGGAATTGACCGGAATTCAGATAAATTGTTTGATCAGTACGGCTATTATTACAGCACGGATCTGGATACATTCAAACTGAAAGGTCTGTTGCTGAAGGATCAGAGCGGAAATAAGGTATCTTTGCAGCAGAAAGATGCGATGGTCTCACCGCGGCTCGTGGACAGCGAGGTGACAGATGGAGATCATCTGAGAAATGCCAGCACACAGTATCTGTATGTAGCAAACAGGAATGGAAAGACTTACCTGATCGAGCCACAGTTTGAAGATCGTTCAAATGGCAGGAAACGGCTGTCAGCAGATGCGGCTGCGCGTGAAGCGTATGACCTGGGCAGCGGATATACGATGGTTGGAAATGAACTGTTCCACGGAGACGAAAGACCTTACGGTATGATCTACGCGGTGACAGATCAAAAGCTGCAGACATCAGATCGCTTGGATTATGAGAAGCTGGATGCAGTGATCACGGATCATTATAAGACCTCACTGGCGGCAGCGATGCCCTACGAGCCCGGATCGCTGCTCCCGGAGACTCCGGTAGATGCATCCGTGACCATCAATGCTGCTGATGCGACCGTGGATGTGAGCTGGGCAAATTCGATCGACGGCGCGGGAAATGTCGTGAAATATTATCTTGTGACGCTGAGCGATCAGGATGGAACAGAATATCTGTCCGAAAAGAAATGTATCGGAAATTCCGTGAAGCTGGATATCACTTCGGATATGGTCGGAAAACGTCTGACGGCATCCGTGCGTGCAGTCAATGAAAACGGTACATCCGATGTATACACTTCAGATAAGAGCGCCGAGATTGAGGCACCGATGCTGACACCGCAGATCCGTCTCGAACTGGTTCGGGTCGGAAATAATTACAGATACAGGGTGTCACTGGAGAATCAGGAGGAGTATGAGAAGAACTATCCCGGCAATTGGAAAGCAGATGTGTATAAACAGGGCAAGGGACGGAGCTTGGTTGGCACGATCACTGCGAAGAAATCGTCATTTGATATTGACGGTTATAATATAAAAAATATTGATGGAAACAAGGGAACAGATTATTCGCCGTCACAGGCGATCTGGCAGTTGTATGCGCAGGCGGGATCAACGTTAAAGGATCATCCGCTGCCATCATCGGAGCGCTGCAGTACATCAGTCTACACGCCGAGATATCAGTCGGATGACCGGAATTATGTCATACCGGGTATACGGACACTCTATGCGGCTTTTGATGAAAATTACCAGAGTGAGCTGGATGCCAAGATCAATGTGTATGTGGCTTCGGATCGGGCAAAGACCGGTATCTATCCGGTATATCAGGTAGATCTGATCCGCGTGGACAGCGATGGAGAGAAGCATATTCTGGCTTCAAAGGAGCTGGCGGTGAGCGATCAGCCCAGTAAGGTGACGTTTTCAGATCTGCCGGAGGAATTTTTTGACAAGAACAAGACACAGTATTTCTATGTGCGCGCATGGGTATCGCAGACCGGTGTCGGCCCGGTATATACCTGGCATGAGACGGATGATCTGACGGCAGGCGGTAGTCTGCTCGTCAACACAGAAGAAACAGAGGGGCAGTATGTGACCGGTGTACTGCTCGAAGATCCGGATGCATTTGGTATGCGGATCAGACAGACAAAGATGCCGGCGGCAGACGGTGACAAGGCGTCGCTCACGGCGAAGGATGCGAACGCGACCTATGCCAAGACAACAGACTATGCGATCACTGACCGTCCTTCACTGAATGTGGCGAAGGATGTAACGGCGGTCTATGATCCTGCAAAGGATGAACTGTCCTATACGTTCCGATGGCGCGATGCGTCGGAACAGACGAAAAATTATGAGCTGAGGATCTATGGCAGAACAGAGGATAACAAGAGGATCCTGCTGCATCAGAAATACCCGGTCACAAAGGGTGAAGACCAGACGGTATATACACTGTCGGTAGATGATTGGAGCGCTTATCAGTTGGAACTTGTGATCATCCAGAGAGATACCGGGTATGCGCCGGGTGATGCGGACACCTGCGATGGAAAAGGCAAGGTCGTTCCGCGCATTTTAAGGCGGAATGTCGACATCCGGACACGTCTGCCCAAGCTGAGCCAGCCGTCTGTGAAGCTGGTCAATCAGAATGATCTGGATTACCGGATCTCATGGCAGGATATCAGTGCGCGTGTAGATGCATCGGAACGCAACGACCTGAAATATGCGGTGTATATCGAATCGGATGGAGAACGCATGCTGCTTTTGACAACGGCGAAGACCGAAGCTGAGTGTAGTCTGGAGGACTATGCCGGAAAGACAGTTCGGATTTATGCAGTTGCATACACTTATGCGGATGATCTGAAAGCAACGGCAGACACAGATCTGTCATTGACAGATACTTATTTTAAATCACAGATCGGGCTGAAAAAGCGGTTGACGGTTGGCAGCAGACTGGCGCAGCCGGAATTTGCGGATGCACCGTTTAGCTGGAGTTACCGTGATTATGCGATTGATCTGAACAATGAGAAACATGTGCTGACAGAGTCACAGTTTACCTCAAATGCATTGAAATTCAATATCCGTCTGACAGCAAATGGTAATTATGTGATGAATGCAGTATTGTTCGATACGCTTGCGGAGGCACAGCAGTTCATTGACGGATTGCCGGGCACGCCGTATGCACAGTATGTGAAACTGGAACAGATTTTAAGTGACCAGAATTATAAGCGTCTGAGTGAAGGCGGCAAGCCGGTGATGCTGAGTCTGAAGGACAAGAAGAATTTCGTCTATATGGTAGCTGCTTCCTTTAAGGATATTTCCTATGCGGGCGGTTATATTGTGCCGCTGGTTCGTGCGACTGCCTCAACGGATATCAGTTCTTACTGGACGTGCGGTACGCCGTGCCGGATACCGAGGGTAATGCTCAATACACCGGATCTGGAGCAGTTATTGACCGAAAAGACGTATACATCATTTGGCGAGAGCCTGCGCAACTCCGTATCGTCCAGCGGTACACCGTTTACAAATGTGACGGTGCGTTATGAGACTTACCGGTTTAGCATGCCTTCCTATGTAAAGGAGGATCGGCTGACTCTCACGACCAGAGACAGTAAACAATATGTACTGACAGTCAGCGGCAACCGGGTGATTGTTCATAGCAGTGATGATCTGGAGACCTCGGCAGAGAAACAGGCTGCTTCAGACGGAGGCTATGATTATATCTATACAATGTCCGGCGAAGAGGAATGTCTGCTGGATGTCATCCGCAACCAGGTAAGCGGAACTTATCGCGCGAGCAAGACCGTGCGTGCGGCTTACCGCATGACTTTTGATACAGCGATCCGCAGGAGCGAGGCAGACGGCGTAGTGACCTATGAGCTGCGTCTGCCGCAGACGAAATATGCGATCACCTGTAACGGAGGTATCTCCATCAGCGGAACGAGCCGGTTGATTACCGATGTGTACATTCAGGCAATTCCGAAGGATACAGACCGTTATCAGGCATCAGCGGAGAAACAGGAGTAAAGACCATGAGTAAGGATCATAGAAGAACAGGCAGAACCGGGCAGACAGACCGGATACATAACGAACAGGGCGTGGCATTGATCTACGCCCTCGTTGTGATGGCTGTGATCTTTGCACTGGCACTGGCGCTATTGTATGGTGCCGGACAGGTGAGTCTGATGACGAGCAGTCACAGGGATCAGGAAGACTGCTATATGCAGGCGATGACGCTGAGTGAGGCGATCGACACGCAGTTGACGTCGGTTTCCGGCAGTGGGATCTACGATGCCGCAATCGATTATATGCCGGACTGTGATTCCGATTCCATGGAGGAGAGCATACAGTTTTCGGCAGAAGGACTGACGGACGATTATGGCAGGGCAGTGATCCGCTTTCAAAATGGTGTGGAGGCTGTGAATGAACCGAACGAATGGCAGAGGCTGCAGTTGAGCAATCAGTATCTGGATCTGACGGTAGAGGTATTTGGAAAACAGGGCGGCAAAGAGTCCGTGACGACCAGATACCGTTTCTATCAGGAACTGGACAATGAGGATATGCGCTACACCTTGACGACCAACCGTTATACCGGAACGAGTGCAGCCTATACGTGTGAATATATTCCGTCTACGGGAACGGATACAGACTATTTTAAAGTGTATGACGAGAACGGTGCGGAGATGGGTGAGCCGCTGAAGATAAAAAACGAGATCGTGACAATGGAGCTGGCGGAGCGCTGGGCCGGAGAAGAACAGGATGGCGGAACGGAGCGGATATCTGTTCCGACCGACGACGGCGGGACGACGAGCATGGATGTGCAGGTCACGATCAAATTGACCAGACAGCGCAAAATATTGGGATTTGGAGAAGGTGAAGAGTGTGAGTATAAAGGCAAAAATCTCAGATTTCAGAAGATCAATACAAGATAAATGCAGGGAGCAGCAGGGACTTACGATTGTGGAAGTCATGGTCGCATTCGTGCTGGTGCTGCTGGCGATCGGTATGATCACAACGGTGACG
>JBNMHW010000037.1:0-24236 GCA_050872965.1 bacterium
TAAAACTCTCTGGTCGGATCGTAAGAGACATTTGTGATCGTCGGACCATCATCTGCGCTCCCACATCCCCAGAGACTCACGGTGAGTGCCGCAAGCAGCACTCCCCGCATCCAATTCCTGTTACGCATTGCATTTCCTCAAGTGTATCTCTCTGCGATACGATCTCTCATTTGTCTCTTATTCGTCTACAGTAAATAAGGAAGTAGACAGATATCTCTCTCCGGTATCAGGCAACAGTACAACGATGTTCTTGCCTGCGTTCTCCGGTCTCCTGGCCAGCTCGGTCGCAGCAGCAAGCGCAGCTCCTGCGGAGATACCTACCAGTAATCCGTCTGTGCGGGCTACATGGCGGGAAGTCTCAAATGCTGCATCATTTTCGATCGGAATGATCTCATCCAGCAGCTTCATGTCCAATACATCCGGCACAAATCCGGCACCGATTCCCTGAATCTTGTGCGGTCCGGGCTTACCACCTGAGAGTACCGGTGAGCTGGCGGGCTCTACTGCTACGATCTTGACATCCGGATTCTTCTCCTTTAATCCAAGTCCGGTTCCTGTAACGGTTCCACCGGTTCCGACTGCTGATACAAAAATGTCTACCGCACCGTCTGTATCGTTCCAGATCTCCTGCGCGGTCGTTTTCTTATGAATCGCCGGGTTGGCCTGATTCTCAAACTGCTGAGGAATAAATGCATTGCCGTATTCCTCCTTGAGCTGTTCTGCCTTGGCGATGGCACCCTTCATGCCCTCGCGTCCGGGTGTGAGCACGATCTCTGCGCCGAGCGCAGACACGATCTTGCGTCGCTCTACACTCATCGTATCCGGCATTGTCAGGATCAGGTGTAATCCCTTGGCTGCTGTCACGAATGCGAGTCCGATACCTGTATTACCACTGGTAGGCTCTATGATCACGGTATCCTGATCGATCTTGCCATCAGCAATACCCTGTTCGATCATGGCAAATGCAACTCTATCCTTGACACTACCCAGTGGATTGAAGTATTCTAGTTTTGCAATGATCTTTGCATCGAGCTTCTGCTCCTTCTCATAATTTGTCAGCTCCAGTAACGGAGTGTTTCCGATCAGCTCTGTCAGCTGCTTTGCAATCTTTGACATATGAACCACCTTTCTGCTCGTATTGGTTATTTCCTACTAAGCATATAAGAATTGTATTAATTAACTTTCTAAATCATACCACTCTATTCCTATCAGGTCAATAGGAATTTGAAAAAATTTATCTATAATATAACTTTCATCCAGCCCACCGATTGTATCACACTCACATCCTGCGTCACGAGCATCAGCATAACCTTCAACAGCAATCCGGCGATCACCGGTCGTATCCATTGTTGAATCATTCGAAATGCCGGTAGTGTGATCAGATAATCATACAGACGATATGCCAGCATACAAGAACTGCATGAGGCTGTAACACTACAACCAAATCCAATCATTGCAAACAATATACCGCATCCCGCGCTTCCGCTGATATTCCATCCTGTATAATATCCCACAGCCGCCAGCGTTTTACATAAAATAGAACCCGGCAGCACATTCACCACAGGTACAATGTATCCATAATACTGTTGTTCTGTAATAAAACCGCCCTGAACAAAGAATCCATCAGCAATCGTCAGATACGCATCTCCGCCTCCAAAAGATGTCCACGTAGAGAGCACACTATGTACTGAAAACGTAAGCACTGACCGATCAACAGCCATTGCCGGAACTACTATAACTGCAGCAATGAACATCCATATGCCTGCGTCTATATACATATCTTTTCGTTTCATCCCCGTACGCCCCGGAGATTTTCCGGTATTCCACCCCAGATCACAACGTTTTCTTATCTCACAATACACAAATATTCCGGTCAAAAATAACAACAGCACCTTCACCGTTGACATAAACATAGACAACGCAAAAGCCAGTGTCATGACTGACACTGGCTTATATTTTTGTTTTGATCCATTTTTCTCATAAGCGCGCAGTGTCATCCGGACATAGGATACCAGCATATATATGACAACGAATGAGACCGCCACAGAAATCCATTGCACCACATCCAGAATCCGGCTCCGGGATGTCGAAAAAAATGCTGCGAGCAATACTGCCCACGCAGCTCCCGGACATGCCATCATGAATGCTCCAGACACCATTCCTTTTATTCCGAAATTCCTGCGCCCGATTGATGCCGCTATCTCTACTGGCAGCGCCCCCGGTGTTATACTGGCAACTATCACATCTTTATCTATATTCGGTTTTTGATCCAATCCCTGCCGCTGCACAATCTCGCGTTCTATCACCGGAATCAGGGCACTCCCTCCGCCGAATCCAATACATCCGATATACAACATGGAGCGAAGGAATCTCCAGAACCTTTTCCTCTCCAATGCTATGCTCCCATACCAAGTTGATGTATGATCTGATCTACACATAATTCCACATCCATATTTGTTGTATCCACCACGGCATCGGGATGTTCCGGAATCTCATATGGGCTGGTGATTCCTGTAAAATGTTCGATTTTTCCTTCTCTCGCCGCCCGATACAGACCTTTCACATCCCGTCTCTCACACTCTTCAATCGGAGTGCTGATATACACTTCCCGAAACTCTTTTCCTATAATTTGTCTGGCGTTTCTACGATCCTGTCGATACGGAGAAATAAACGCTGTGATTACAATGAGCCCCGCGTCATTCATTAACCTTGCAACCTCTGCAATCCTCCGAATATTCTCTTCCCGATCCTCATCAGAAAATCCAAGATTCCGATTCAGTCCCATACGCACATTATCTCCGTCGAGAAGCATGGTCTTTTTTCCCATTTGATACAAGCGTTTCTCCAGCAAATTTGCAATTGTCGACTTGCCGGCTCCTGAAAGACCGCTCATCCATATTGTACAGGCACGCTGCCCCATGAGCTGCTCTCTTAATGCACGGTCAATATCCATATTGTGCCATGTAAGATTTCGTTCCATATGATTCACCTGCCATTCATTAATTACTGATTATCTACAGTATGCTTTCGCATTCTGCACCAAATTGTCCGAATTGGATGCTTTACTTTATCGATAAATAAAAGCACACGGTTTTGAAATGCCCTGTTTTCTTCCTGCAAACGAGCAATTTCTCTATCTTGTTCCTGACATTTTCGATACAGATCTGCCAGTACAGATGTAAAAAACGTCATCATATCCGGCAGCATCTGCGCATTATTTGCGTTCCATTTTGGAAGATCTTTGATCTCCGATTCAAAAAGCGGCTTTCCATCTCCTATATACGATTCAGCTACATATCTATTCCCCTCCTCAAATCGATCAAGGAATGCCTTTGTTTCCTCATAGGAAAGCATTCCAGTCAGATTTTTTTCAGGGCTTTGCATCGATTGATTTTTCAAATACTCACCAAAAAATCTCACTTCCTCCCCACTTAAATTCTGATTCATATTAAGGATCCGTTTCAGTTCCGTCTCATTCTTCCCCAAGCGTAAATTGACATCTTTTTCCAGTTCCCTGAATTCGTCTGTAACCTTCAATCCGATTGCGTGCATGAAATCATGAACAATCGAACCGTCTATCCAGTCCGCCGGTTCAAACCTGCGTACAAGCATATTTTCCTTTCCCACAACGCCTGCGATAGCGTCCAGTTTCTGCGCATAATTTAATATTTTTCCATCTTTTTTCAATCTTTTTTTGATATACTCATCGCAGGATAGTGCATAATCATGTCCGGTTTTCTGCTTGACCGCCTGATTCCAACGAGAAAGAATAAATGTATCCTGCCTGCGAAGATAAACGATTATGACGAACCGGTAACCGTTTTGATCCGCCTGTTTTTTGAGATCCTCAAATAGAGTTTTGTATGTATAGCTGGAAGCATGCCAAATCGATTCATCTGACAATATCACCTGATCATATATATTCATCAGATTGCTAATCATCTGATATCCTTCCATGAGGTACTGCTCTTCCAGCTTGTGATCCCTGATACCATCGGTTTTCTCGACCTTTCTGACGAAGAAGTAGCCGTTTCGTATTTTGCTGACATTCAAATACCGGTGTCTGGATTTGGGATAGATATATCCTTTTCTTTTCAACACACTGCGGTTTTTCGCTAAAAACATTTGAATGGTTGATGTAGCCGTTTTCGGCGTACCTATGTGTAAATAAAGTGTTTTCATTGAAATGATCCTCCTGAGCGTTCTACTTATTGCTCGCTTTGCATGAACAGCATCATACAGAGGATCCCTTGAAAAATGATTGAAATGAATTGCTAATTTGAAACTTAAAATCTATAATGATATGAAATAACATAGGAGTACATGATGAGAATTTTAGTAATTGAAGATAATGTCCGCCTGGCTGACAATATCGCCGAGGCACTGCGCAGTCAAAACTATATTGTAGATATTGCACACGACGGAGCTGAAGGTCTTGACAACGCAGCCAGCGGCATCTATGACATGCTCATATTGGATCTGATGCTCCCTAAATTAAATGGCTATGAACTACTCTCGGCCCTTCGAAATGAAAAAAATGATGTACCGGTACTGATTCTATCCGCCCGCACAGAACTGGATGACAAAATTCAAGGCTTTGCCGCCGGTGCCGA
Source organism: bacterium (assembly GCA_050872965.1). Taxonomy (GTDB): domain Bacteria; phylum Bacillota; class Clostridia; order Lachnospirales; family Lachnospiraceae; genus W0P33-017. Next base: position 4,614 of record JBNMHW010000037.1, read on the forward strand.
TGATTACGTCACAAAACCATTTGATATACAGGAACTGCTAATGCGCGTTCAGGCCATCAGCCGTCGTCGAACGCATCAGAATATTCAGCAGTTGTGTGCAGGTAATCTGATTTTTGACACCACAGCCTGTGAAATTTTCAATAAAGAAACAGGGAAATCCATGAAACTCAGTGGAAAAGAATTACACTTGTGCGAATTTTTGCTGCTTAATCAGAACCGCGTGCTCGAAAAAGAACAGATTGCGACCAAAATATGGGGATATGACTCTAATGCAGAATACAATAATGTAGAAGTATATGTATCTTTTTTACGCAGGAAATTCCGTCATCTGCAGGTAAATGTAAACATCCGTGCCGTACGTGGCATCGGATATCTGCTGGAGGTTACAAATGATTAAAAAATTACAGAAAAAAATAAACGTTCTTTTCGTCCTGCTTCTATCCATTATATGGGCAGGCGTCTTATTCATATATATTAGTAATACCTACCAGAACAATCTGTTGGACTTAAAACAGGATGTCCGCTCTACAATCAAAGAGACCGGTTGGAAGCACTTTATCTCTTCCGACGGAACCGCTGCAGATCTTGGTGACATTGCATACTGCGCCTATTCGCTGGATGAAAATCATGAACCGCATATCCTGTTTCATACATTTTCCAATCTCTCACCGGATCATTTGATTCAAATTGCCAGACACTATAGTAATGATCTTCAAATCCATACCCATTCCATACGCTATGCCTGCATCTATAAATATAAACACACTCCGCGCATAACATATATGGTTCTTATCAGCGGAAGATCCGCCCTACAGGCAACATTGCCTTCGATTATGCTGTGCGTAGTCCTGCTGTTTGCCGGCCTGTTCTTATTTTTCCTATCAGGTCGTGTACTCTCCCACTGGCTGACACAGCCGATTGAAGATATGATTCATAATGAGCAAAAGTTTATCTCCAATGCCAGCCATGAACTGAAGACCCCTCTGTCCGTCATTCATGCCAGCAGCGATCTGTTGCAGGCAGAAGTGGCATCAGACAACAAACATTTGCAGTACATTCGTCAGGAAACCGATCGTATGATCACTCTTGTAAATCAGATGCTTACTCTGGCACGCCTTGACACCGCACAAAATCAGATGGAGCCAAAACGTTTCCAAGTTGACACTGCTTTGTATGATATTATTTATCCTATGGAAAGCATCGCTTATGAAAAAAAGATCTGCATCACAACAGATATTCAGAAAACAATTTTTATTACCGGAATTGAAGAACAGATTCAAAATCTGCTGTCCATTTTGTTGAATAATGCCATCAGCTATACACCGGAAAATGGTGAAATCATCATTCGTTCATATATACAAAGCAAAAAGTGGCATCTCAGGGTTGCCAACACCGGCGATCCCATTCCCAAGGAACTTCGTGAACATCTTTTTGAACGCTTCTTCCGGGCAGATGAAGCACGCGAAAATGATGGTCACTACGGTCTCGGTCTGTCTATTGCCAGCAGTATCGTCTCCCATCATCGCGGTCATATCAGCATAGACTATGAGGATCACAAAAATGTGTTCTCCATCGTTATTCCAATCTGTCAATAAGGTCTTTACTTATTGGTACTTTCAGATTATAATGGCTTCTGGAAAAAATGTGAGTATGCGAAAAACACCACATATCATACATTCGAGGAGAGCGAAATGTCTGTTTCAAAATTCAGATTACATTCAAGTAAACAAATGTCCGAATCACTGCTGATCGCAGCACTGCTGTCGGTCTCAGGCGGATTGCAGGACGTCTATACATATATTGCGAGGGATCACGTGTTTGCCAATGCACAGACCGGAAACATCGTGCTGTTCAGCACCAACCTCTGTGAGCGTAACTGGTCGCATGCACTCCATTATGCGGTACCTGTCCTGTTCTTTATGCTGGGCGTCGCCGCATCCATATGGATCCGCCGCATCTTTCAGGATCTGCGCCTGCTTCACTGGAGACAGATCGTCGTATTCATCGAGATCCTGTTACTGTTTTCCGTCGGTTTTATGCCTGAGCAGTGGAATCTGATCGCCAATGCGCTCGTGTCATTTTCCTGTGCGATGCAGGTACAGGCATTCCGCAAGGTCAACACCTATGCTTTCGCCAGCACGATGTGTATCGGAAATATGCGCAGCGGTGTGGAGGCATTCTGCAGCTACCAACAGACTCATAATAAAAAGAACTTATTCAAGTCCTTCCATTATTTTGGTGTGATCCTTCTGTTTGCATGCGGTGCCGCTGTAGGCAGCAGCCTGATCTCACGACTGGGTATGCACACGATCTGGATTTCCTGCGCACTTCTGCTGATCAGCTTTATCGTTATGTTTATACAGGAAGAAGAACTGGAAGAAAAAGAAGAGCAGGCACACATTCACTGATGTGTGTCCTGCTCTTCTTTTAATTTTCTGCATGTAAGAATTCCCGTATCTCCTTTGGCGGCAGCAATGCATAGATACTCTTATGAAATGTAGCGGCTACCTCCAATTCGCCGTAATAACCGGTGCGCACGTCACAGTTTCCCTGAAACGCCTGATCAAGAATCTTTTTCAATGGGCGTCCCTCCGGACTGTCTATGAATTGTTTCAGCATCCGGCAGCAGGTATGCGTATTCTCATAGTACCGGCTGTAGGCCGGATGAAATTCCCGCATCCATCCACTGACGGATACACAAAAAAGAGCAGTCGGATGAATAACCGGCTGATACAGCAGATTCCACTTCTCCTGCTGGATGGGATCGGAGGCAAAAGCCAGCAATGAATTTTTCAGTTCTTCTACAAAACCCGGATAATCCGATTCCGTCAGGGAAATGATCTGCTGATTCCGCAGATACTGATTGATATTCGTCGCATCGATCTGTTCCGGCGAAATATACTGCAGATACCGGGACATGGTCTTTAGATCACTGCCGGCATGTTCCAGCGTATGGCGCGTGATCTTCTGCCAGAGAAACTGCTGATATTCAGTAACAGGCGTATCCAGATAAGCCATCCACAGATACTGTGCGAGCAATTGTGCATCTCTGGATTCCATCTGATACCGTGACGAATCATCCGGCTGAAAATGTGTCTCCTGCAGCATGCCGGCTAGCTGATCCAATGACTGGCAGACAGGCAGCTGCTCTGTGAGGCGGTCCATCTCGCTGATCGTCTGCTGGATAGACAGCAGCTGCGACTGGAGCGCATTCAGCTGCTTGTGCAGATAAAACGGTGTCGTACGCGGTCTGGTCAGGATCGCCTGAATATCCGCAAGCGGAAGCCCTGCCTCCCTCAGCTTACGGATGAGGAACAGCTTCCGGACATCCGTTTCCGAAAAATCATGATATCCATTCGCATCATTGATATCGGGTGCGATCATTTCCTTTTCTATATAATAATATATCGTCCGCCTGGAAAGTCCTGTCCGGCGGCTCACTTCCTGAATCTTCACAATAATTTGGTTCCTCAAAAGTGTACAGTTGGTGTAGACTTTTTTTGTTTATTATAACGCCTGATCGGATCAAAATCCAGCGGATTCGTATAATTTACCGGAAAATAGGAAATTATGGGAACAATCATGCGCATATTTTGTGAATTATTTAACATTGACTGTCCACCAACTGGATTCGGTATAGTAATAGTATCGTAATAAAAATCACAGGAGAGGTAAAACAGATGTTAAAAAACAAAGTAGCAGTAGTTACAGGTGGAACCAGAGGAATCGGTTATGCAATTGTAGAGAAATTTTTAAAAAACGGTGCGAAGGTCGTGCTGTTCGGCTCCAGACAGGAGACCGTAGAAAAAGCACTCGCTTCCCTAAAGGTTGAGAATCCCGACTGGGAGGTCTCCGGTGCATGGCCGAAACTGACCGATGCCAAAGCGATGGCCGATGAGATTGCTAAGATCAAGGATACCTACGGCAAGATCGATATCCTTGTAAACAATGCCGGTGTATCTGACAGCACACCACTTGGTAAATATACTGCAGATCATTTTTCAGATATCATGGATCTGAATGTCAATGCAATGATGAATGGAATCCTTCCGGTCGTAGAGATCATGAAAGAGCAGGCAGACGGCGGCTGTATCCTGAATACCAGCTCTATGGTCAGCATCTGCGGACAGCCGAGCGGTGTCGCTTACCCTGCCAGCAAATATGCGGTAAACGGTCTCACATGGTCTCTGGCAAGGGAACTCGGTCCCTTCCACATCCGTGTCAATGCGGTGGCTCCCGGAATCACCAAGACGGATATGGTAGCGTCTCTTCCCACAGAGATGATCGAGCCGCTGATCAGCCGCATTCCGCTCCGCAGGATCGGAGAAGCTGAGGATATCGCCAATGCGTTCCTCTTCCTGGCCAGCGATCTGGCAAGCTATGTGACCGGAGAGATCCTCTCTGTCGATGGCGCAATGAGAAATTAATATCTTATTTTTAGCAACTGTAAAGGGGCTGGTGCACAAATGTACACCAGCCCCTTACACGATTTCCGATTAAATATTTAACAGATCACTGAACTCCTTCAATGCTCCGTCTGTCTCATGTGCCAGCACACGCTTTGCCAATACCTTTCCGAGCTGTACGCCCTCCTGGTCAAAGCTGTTGACATTCCATAAAAATCCCTGGAACATCACTTTGTTCTCAAAATGTGCCAGTAATGCACCAAGTGCCTGCGGATTCAGCTGCTCACCGATGATGATGCTGGACGGGCGGCCACCCTCAAAGTTCTTGTTGCGGTTCTCGTCAGACTTGCCACATGCAAATGCAACGATCTGTGCTGCGACGTTTGCACACAGCTTCTGCTGGCTCGTGCTGCCCTGAATATCCACATCGGTACCGATCTGGCTGTTCTTGAATCCTACGAACTGCAACGGAATAATGTCGGTTCCCTGATGCAGTAACTGATAGAAGGAATGCTGTCCGTTCGTTCCGGGCTCACCGAAGATCACCGGTCCGGTCGGATAGTTCACAGGATCACCGAAACGGTTGACCGATTTACCGTTTGACTCCATATCCAGCTGCTGTAAATGTGCCGGGAAGCGGCTCAATGCCTGCGAATAAGGCAGAACTGCCGTGCTCGGATATCCGAGTACATTGCGCTCATACACACCGATCAGTGCATCCAGCATCGCAGCGTTCTCTAATACATTCTCATTGGCAGCGAGACGGTCTTCCTGCGCTGCTCCTTCGAGGAACTGTGCGAATACTTCCGGTCCGAATGCCAGCGAAAGAACTGCTCCGCCGACTGCGGAAGTAGACGAATAACGTCCTCCGATATAATCATCCATAAAGAATGCTGCCAGATAATCATCGCTGTTGGCAAGCGGTGAGGTCTCGCTGGTAACAGCTACCATATGGTCTGACGGATTCAATCCCGCATTCTTCAGTGCATCCTTCACAAAGGACTCATTGGTCAGTGTCTCTAAGGTTGTTCCTGACTTGGATACAAGCACGAACAGGGAATGTGCGACATCGATCGAATTCAATACTGCTGCCGCGTCATCCGGATCTACATTGCTGATGAACTTTGCTTCCATTTTAAATGTATGATTTTTCTTTGCCCAGTTCTCCAGTGCCAGATACATTGCACGGGGTCCGAGATCGCTGCCGCCGATACCGATCTGTACGACTGTCGTAAACTTCTCTCCGGCTGCATTGGTGATCTTGCCTGCATGTACATCATTGGCAAACTGTGCGACCTTTTCCTGCTGTGCAACATAGAACGCACGCTTGTCCACGCCGTCTGCCTCGACCTTATCGCCGAGCTGTCCACGTGTCAGCTGATGGAGTACGAGACGCTTCTCTCCGGTATTGATCACTGCTCCGTTGTAGAGTTCCTTGAACTTATCTGCGAGCTGTGCCTCCTTAGCCAGATCTGTCAGTGCCTGTAATGTTGTATCATCCACAGCCTTAGCCGCATAATGATAGGTCAGGCCTGCTGCCATCGGAGTGCTGTATTTCTTTACGCGCGCTGCGCCGTTATCGCCACTCATCACCTCTGCCAGATTGACGGGTGTTGTCTGTGCCAGCTTCTCATAAGAAGCAAGTGTATCGAGATTGTTCCATGTCACCATGATAGGTTCCTCCTTATTTTGAATCTAATTCCAAACTGAAGTAATTATACTATGAAATGCATACAGGTTCAAGCCGGAAATATCAATGCCCGGCCGGCCAGCACTCCGCTCAGTCCTGTACATATTTTGCGATCGTAGCGATCATTTTCTGAATGTTTAACGGCTTCGCGAGATGATCGTTCATTCCCGCATTCACCGCGCGTTCTACATCTTCGGTAAATGCATTTGCCGTGATCGCAATGATCGGGATATCTTTTGCATCTGCTCTCGCAAGAGACCGGATCCTGCCTGTCGCTTCGTATCCATTCAGTACCGGCATCATGACATCCATCAGGATCGCATCAAAGGTTCCCGGATCATGCATTTCAAATATATCCACCGCCTGCTGTCCGTTTTCCGCCATCGTGATCTTCGCTCCGGCATCACGCAGAATGATCTCGGCGATCTCCCTGTTCAATTCATTATCTTCTACGAGCAGAATATGTTTCCCATGGATATCTTTTGGCAGATCCTCCGACATTTTATCCTCTAGCGCCTCCTCTGACGCGATCTCAAACGGAATCTCCACATGGAACTGTGAACCTTCCCCCAGCGTACTGTCCACCTGTATCGTTCCACCCATCTTATCTAACAGCTGTTTGACGATCGACATTCCAAGACCCGTGCCCTCGCGTCCGCCTTCTGTCTCTTCCTGCTCTCTTGAAAACGGTTCAAACAGCCGCTGCAGGAACTCTTCGCTCATACCAATACCGGTATCGCTGATGTCTACCTTAAACCATACCTGCCGATCATCTTTTGGTTCCATAGCTGCATGACAGGTGATGCTTCCGTTATCTTTATTATATTTGATCGAATTGCCAAGCAGATTGATAAAGATCTGCTTGACGTGGAGCGGACTGCCATACACATACGGATATGTATGAATACTCGGATCATCATCCCGCTCTACCGTAATAGCTCTTGCCCTTGCCCGCTGTTCTATGATCGTCAGTATGTCATCCGATAACTCCTGTAGATCAAATGCTTCGTTAGAGAGCTCTACGACCGGATCCTCCAGCTTGCTCAGTTCCAGTACATCATTGATCAGGGACAACAGATGATCCGCCGCTACTTTTGCTTTTTTCCGGTTTCTGGACGTAAATTCCACATCATCCGCATGCCGCTCATTGATCTCGATCAGTCCCATAATACCGTTCATCGGAGTCCGTATGTCATGGGACATTCTCGCTAGGAATGAAGTCTTTGCCTTATTCGCGATCTTCGCCTGACGCAACGCATCTTTTACCTGATTCGCCGCTCTCTTCTGTTCATCCACATCCATGATCAGACCATAGCTGAACTCCGCCGTACCATCTGCTCTCCGGATGATATATGCCGCGGCCCTGTACCAGCATATGCTTCCGTCTTTTTTCACCGCGCGGAATGTGACATCATAATTCGTCTGACCCGTCCGGTCTGTCAATGCGGCATAATAACTGCGTGCCACATAATCACGGTCATCCGGATGTGCACCCCTCAGCCACATATCCCATGAATCCGGCGCATCGTCCTGTCCCGAATAACCGTATAATTTCCGCAGCGCATCTGAAAACCTGATACTGATCAGCGATTCTCCATCTTCTGCATATGCACATATATAAGATCCCGATTTTAAGATCGTCTGGACAGCGTCTCTGGCTCTCTGAAGTTCTGTGTTTGCATCTGTGAGAAACAGCTTGTCCGCTTCTAAGCTATGTACATTCGTCACGTCCGTCAACGTGGATATGATCACCTTGCCGCCATATCTGCCCGACAGCGACTTGCTCTCACAGAGCACCTGCCGTTCGTCTGTTTCATCCGGATGCAAAGTAAACTGATACTTAACGGAACTATCCTGTTCTCTAAGTTTTAACAATTCGATTCCCTGTGCAGAATCATTCAGCCGTACCTTCGCCCAGTTCTGCGAAAAACTATTTGCTGCCTCTTTTTTATCCTTCCATCCGAAGATACGCAGTGCTTCCCTGTTGATCTCCAGCAGACTGCGCCCCGGGATCGTATATACCAGTATTCCACAGTTCAACTGCTCCATGATGATCTTTACAAAATTATTCTGATAGCGCAGATCATCCGTCAGTTCCTGCTTGTCTTCTTCTAACGCTGCATTCTTTTCTCTGCTCTCCTGATTTTCCTTTTCGCTGAGTGCATAGTTCCTTTTCAGTTTCTGCAGATGCTCCAATTCTATTTTTTTATCTTCATCAATCACCTGATAGACATACAGCACCTGCGTCAGACAATCAGCCTTATCCCTCTGCACTTCCATAAAACTGCCGCGTACCCATCCGGAAAACACGCCCCGGTATTCAATGTTCAGACTATTCCTCTGTCCCATCCTGGCAGAAAGTGTGGACAGGTTCACGAAAGTCAGCATATCTACGATCTCATCTGCGACTACGGTCTTCTTGATCGCCATATTCATCGCCTGCTGTGCGGATGTGATACCCCGCAGCATCGTCTCAACGGGTCCTGTCACTTTTACCACCGAATATGTATCATTGACCAGATCGATAAAAAATACTCCTGTGTATATGGATGATAGTGTCTTCGAGACAGCATCCATTTCTGTTGTCTGACCATCCTGTGTCTTTTCCTGCTTCATATCGCTGTCTCCCCCATGGGCCATTACAGGCTTCCTCTTGTGCGTTACTGCCAGATCAATATCTCACGGCATTCTCTATTTCAGTGTAACGAATTACCCATGAAATAGCAAGCGGAATGTCGATCAGTCATTTTCAATCATTATGCTTATAAGGAGTTTTTCCAATTTTCGAGCAATAGCTTTACCAGCCATACAAAAAACACCATCACCAGAACCGGGATCAGACATGTCGTAACGATCAACACCGCCAGCCCATCGATGAACTTATTCAACATATATTTGAATTGCTCGGTTGCAATACTTACACTGTCTTTTGCTTTATCGATCGTATCCTTTGCCTTATCGATCAGTCCGGAAAAAATACCCTGGTCTGCTTCCTGATCTGTCGTCTGTTCTGCGCTGACCGCTTCATCTGTCGTCTCCTGTGTCTGGCTGATGATCCGGTCTGTCTCTTCGAGCGTCGCATCTATCGACTCCTGATAGGTATTGTAGATCAACTGGGATACATGCACGCTCACCGGGATCACCGCATATAATGCCAGACCGAATATCAGGATCCTGACGCCGAGTTTCCCGAATATATCTTTTTTCACACCAAAATACAATGCCAGCGCGGCCATAGCTATCGGTATCAGCCATTTGAAGGTCAATGCTCCCAGAATGGTCAGCAGATATTTTTCCAGATAGATCGCAGAGACTACGATCAGAAAATAACCGCTCAGATCGGTCAGTTTTTCCGCGATCGGTGTTCCGGTATCCCCGGGCACCATGGTAATCACCGCTGACAACGCGGTTGCCCCCGCACACAGTTCCAATGCCGTAGCTTTCTTCTCATCCAGATACTGAATCGTCTTCTGATTCGTCTCATACGCCGGTGATGCATAATTTTTAGCCAGTATCACATTCGAGATGATCGCGATAATGATGCATACCACAATGATACAGGTTCTGAAAACCTTGTTGTCTTTTAATCTTTTATCTGTCATGATAATTCCTCTTTCACCTGTTCATACAATGGTCTGATCGCCTCCATTAATTATTTTTCGCTAGTTGATCAAACAGATCCTCAATTCCCCACCATAGATATTCACGGGAATCTCCTCATGGATGCCGTATATCGTGATCTGCATCGGTTCTCCGTTCACGCATACAGATACCATGCTCCGGTCCATATCAACGATCCAGTACTCACGAACTCCTGCATCCATATATTTATGCAGCTTTTTATGATAGTCCGTCTGTCTGGTGCTTGCTGAGACCACCTCGATGATCCAGTCCGGAGCACCTATAATACCCTTCTCACAGATACGGCTGGGATCACAGACCACAGCGATGTCCGGAATGACCAATGTATAATCATCTTCATCCAAATACACATTGACACCTACATCAAACACTTCACAGTCGCCATGTTTCGACTCAACAAACTCACTGATAAATTTTCCGATCTTTCGAACCATCCGTTGATGTCTGACGCCTGCCATCTCAGCTACGATCAGGCTGCCATTGATCAGTTCATACTCCCGATGTTCTCCCAGTTTACTCAGTTCAGAGACAGTCATTCTATCATCATGCAAAGCAAGATTTCCGTCAGATAGTACCTCATCCGGCTTTGGGATGGCAAACGGAATCGGAACACGATCCTCCAGATGATTTGTCTCACGATAGATGCGCTCGAACTTTTCCTGATCTCCGGCATCCTCCGGATGTTCTGCAAAATACTGGTGCATGGCTTCCTGATATGCTCTCAGTCTGACCAGCATCTCCTGTTTTTCAATCGCATCTGTCAATTTCTCAATCGTAATATAGGACGGATTTCTGGTCTCACCAGTCATGATCTTACTCACTGTTCCCTGTGGCAGATCCGCCAGTATTGCCAACTCTCTCGTAGTGAGTTTTAAATTCTTCTTTCTCATGCGAAGTTCTTCAACAATCATGTTCTGCCCTCCTTATAATCAAAAATGGTTATAAGCATTATACTACCAGTCAGATTAACACGTCAATTGTTTTTACCCGCATTCGGGTATTTTATGCAATTCTATTTATCAGCAACTTTCACCCACAGTATTCAAATGCATTCCGGTACAGCACGATCTCCATCTCATCGCCGCCGCTCACCGTTACCACATCAAAACGTACCGGTGTGTCCTCTGTATAACCGTGCCGGAGCATATAAAACAGCGCCACACGCGAGATCGTCTGCTGTTTCCGCCTGTCTACCGCCTCCGAGGGATCACCGCATTCTGCGCCATGACGGTATTTGACCTCGATAAATACGAGATAGCCATCCTCGCGAGCCACGATATCGATCTCTCCGCTGCGACAGCGGAAATTGCGTTCTACGATTGCAAATCCACGTTTTTCCAGCCATTCACACACGAAGGCTTCTTTTTCATCACCGATCTGTCTGTTATTCTGTCTGCCCAATAGTTCCCTTTCCGTTAAAGTATCTGCTATCCTTGTTTTCTCACTCCAACATCAAAAATGCCCCGAGATTCCCCCGTCTGCCTCCGGTATAGCGATGTGAGAACAGGTGCGTGGGATTGCAGCAGGTACAAATATCCGTGATCTGCAGATGCTGCGGCTGTACACCCGCATCGAGCAGAACGCACCGGTTCGCCTCCCACAGATCGAGCTGATATTTGCCGCCGCCCTTCGCATGCAGGATCCGGTCTGTGTGTTCCAAAAATGCACTGCGAAACTGCTCCGCTACATCTTCGCTGACCTCGTAACAGTCTACGCAGATACTCGGTCCGATCGCGCAGCGCACATCTGCCGGCTGTGTGCCAAATGCCTCCTTCATCGCATGCAGGGTCACGCTTCCCATACGTGCAACCGTTCCGCGCCAGCCGGAATGCGACAATCCGATTGCCCGATGCACCGGATCGACAAAATACAGCGGTACACAGTCCGCATAAAATGTACCGAGCAGCACACCAGGCTCATCCGTGATCAGCCCGTCCACATCACTCCACGGCAATGCACTCGCCACACCTGCGCCTCCGTCTGATCTGCCCACACGCCGCACATTGGTCGTATGTGTCTGCTGTGAGCATACGATCTGATCCGGTGACACGCCAAATACTTCTGCCACCCGCGCAAAGTTCTCCCGTACAGCCGTCTCATCATCTCCGCGTGTAAAGCTCAGGTTCAGGCTGCTCCACTCGCCCTCACTCACGCCGCCGTAACGCGTCGTGAATCCATGCCGTACCCCATCACATTGCTCCAACAGCGGGAATTGCAAAAGCGGCAGGATCTCTCCTGCCGTCAGTCTGTAATCATTTTCTGCGAGCACAGCTTCGCCGCCCCGGCGCTTCCATGTGTGCTCTGTCTGTATCGATAAGTCCTGTTTCATTGATTCTACCATCCTTAGCCGCAGACTCCACAGAATGCCAGTCAACATCTGCCGCCTGCTATTTTCCCAGTTTTGCCCGTATCCGGTCCATATCGTTGACGAAGACCAGGATCTCCGCTACGACCTCATAGAGCTCCGGTGGGATCATATCTCCGATCTCCAGTCTGGATAACGTATCTGCCAGCTTGTCATCCTTGTAGGTCGGCACATCTGCATCCTTTGCAGTCTCTATAATACGTTCCGCGATGGCTCCCTTGCCGGTCGCCAGTATCTTCGGCGCCGCATCGCCCGGCGTATAAGCCAGTGCCACGGCTGTCTTTGCTTTATCACCTGTCTGTTTTGTCTCTGCCATATCATGCCCTCACATCAAAGGAATAACGGTGTACCACACCGGCACTGCCTGCTACGGGAAGATCTTTTTTCAGGAAATCTTCCACAAAATCCATCCTGCCCCTGTCACCACTCACCGTGAGTGTCACCTGATATCCGAGTGCCGACAGCTTGGCATCGAGGATCGGCAGATATTTTTCTACAAGTGCATAACTCGCATCATCGGAAAATGAGAAGTTCGTATCCACCGACTTGCCCCGCATCTTTACCGATACATCCGTCGATCCCAGATGTTCCATGTCCAGATGTAAAAAGGCCGAGAGCTCGTCATTTTCCCCGCGTGGCCTTCGCTTGTTCGTATAGACGTACAGATCTCCGTTGGCGTTCTGCCCGCTCATCTTTAGCGGGATCTGCACATAATTATAGATCTGATTGACCTGATTCATGAATTCCACATTGCTGCGGATCTGCTCGACCGAACGGCCCAGCGCAGAGTTCTCATTGCCCGTCAGCTTTAACACCTTGGAGATGTCCTCCATCTGGCGTTCCAGACGCTCATACAGATCACTGATCCGATCCTTTGATTTCACATCTCCGGGACGAAGAAGCCATTGTTCTTCCATCACATTGTTCAGCAGTTTCTGATAACCTTTGTGCGACAACAGATCCTTCACATCGTCTGCTTCCAGAGTACCCTTTGCAAGCTGTGACTGCAGTTCATGGTCGATCATAGACAATAACCTGCGCGATGTCAGATCCAGATTCAGATCTCCGTCTTCATCAAAAATCGTTTCATTGTCAGCCAGATCACCGATACTGCGCAGAAGATCCGAAAAACTCTCCTGCGTCTGGGGATCCAGAACCGCACCGAGCTGCTGCGGTGCATAATGCACTGCAGGTTCCATATCTGCATCTGCTGCCTCACCATCGAAAAACATACCTTCCACTTCACCGTCCGCGCCTGACGCGAGCGGCGGCAGGATATCGGTCTGCCCTGATCCGTCCGACAGTTCCTGCGATTGTCCATCCGCTGAGGCCACCTGCGCCGGTTCAAGCCCCCCAGTGAGAATATCGAGCAGCTGCGCATTTGTCTGCACCAGTTCCGGCACATCCATGTTCTGTGATTCCAGAAACTGCGGCAGTTCCTCCATCAGATCATTCATCTGTCCAAGCAACGCATGTGTATCATTTCTGTAGTTTTCAAACTGTGCCGCCATCTGCGGTGTGACCGGCAGATCGAGCTTACGCATCTGCACCAGCGTATCTACGCTGATACTCTCATTTCCCACGATCAAGCGGTGCATCTCCGCGAGCGCGTCCGCATTGATCGGCATCTGCTCCTTCATCATCGCATCCACCATCTGCAGATTGCGCTCATCGACCGGCAGTCCCGCCGCCTGCAGCGCACGCATCAATGTCGGATTGGATGTCCCTGTGCCCATATACGGGCGGATCGCCACAACACCATCTTCATTGGACTTCACCTGAAAGAACATCGACTGTCCCTGTACGAGCTTCAGCGCGTTTTTATCCAGTCTGGCATGTACATTCTGTCCGTTCTCCAGACTCAGGATCACGTTCGATCCCTTGACAAAGGACACATTTCCTTCAAAAATACTGCCCGGTGCCAGTTCCCGGATCGCCGCCGTCAGACTCGTGACTGCGGTACTCGGAACCGGTGTGCCTACCGGCTGCCCGGCGCTTTTATTGTATTGTCCGACATAAGAAATCTGCATCTGGTCATCCCCCGTGCGGTCTATCTGTTATACAAAATGTCCGATAAATGACTGTCTGTGGATCGGTGTCGCACCGAGACGCTTTAATGCCTCGATATGTGCCGCTGAACCGTATCCCTTATTTTCTGCAAATGCATAACCCGGGTACAGCTTATCATAATCCACCATCATGCGATCCCTCGTCACCTTGGCGATGATGCTCGCCGCCCCGATCGAGATGCTCTTGGCATCTCCCTTGATGATCGGCACCTGTGGGATATCTACCTGAGGGATCGTCACTGCATCATTTAATAATATATCGGGTCTTACCTGCAGATTGTTGATAGCCTCGCGCATCGCTTCGTAAGTCGCCTGCAGAATATTGATCTCATCGATCCGCTGAGGCGATGCCTGTCCGATCCCGACTGCGATTGCCTGATCCATGATCACATCATACAGTTCCTCCCGCTTTGCGGCAGAGAGCTTTTTGGAATCATTGATATATAGGATCTCACAGTTTTTCGGCAGAATCACCGCGCCTGCCACGACCGGTCCCGCGAGCGGACCTCTGCCTACCTCATCGATCCCGCAGATATATGCAGCCTGCGGATACTGACGCTCATAAGACTGCAGATCGTAGATGCGCTGTCTCTCTGCCTCCAGCCTGCGCAGGCGCTTATCTGCCTGCTCGACCAGCTTTTGCACTCCGGAGCGCGCATCCGCACTGTATGCTTCGATGAACGCCTGCAGTTCTTCATCTGCCGTCTGTTTGAATTCTTCCCTGATCGCACCGATCTTTTTTTCCTGTGTCATAGTCTGTTATCCTTCTCCGTCACTTCAGCAATCCAAAATCCGGTCTGATCCGAAGCCACACCGTGCCCCTGATCTGATCCTTTGAGACAGCACCTACATCCGGATCACGGCTGTCACTGCTGTTGTTGCGGTTGTCACCCAATACAAAATATTCATCTTTTCCGAGTGTGATCTCATCCTCTGCCATGCCCGGATCCTCGATCACCTCTTTGCCGTAGTCTTCCTGTAACGGTGCTCCGTCAATATAGATCGTTCCTTCATCATCGATCTGTACAGTCTCTCCCGGCAGCCCGATGACTCTTTTGATATAATCCGTCTCCGTATCATACGCATATTTAAAGACCACGATCTGATACCTGTCCAATTGTTTCACGCGATACGTGAATTTGTTCATGAGCAGCCGGTCGCCATCCTGTAACGTATCATTCATCGAAGGCCCATCCACCTCTACCTGTCCGACCACAAAATGTCCGAACAGATACGCTGCTCCAAAGATCAGTATGATATATAACATCAGCCCTAACAGGCTTTTTCCTATATTTTTCATGCGCCATACTCCTCCGGTCTCTCCAGTGTGATACGACCGATCGTGCCGCTGCGGAACTCATCGAGCAGAAGTGCCGCTGCCTTGGAATAGTCCAGCTCGCCACCCTTTTTGATGCAGGAGCGGTTCACAGCAATCTGCTCTAACATGCGCACTGCATCCTCCGTCTCCGTCAGCTCATAACGCTCACATAACGCCTGTACATCGGACGGCTGACGCTGCAGCAGCCGGATCAGCTCCAGACTCATCTCATCGATATTTAAGATCTCATCCTTGATCGAACCGATCAGCGCGAGCTTTAATCCGACACTCTGGTCCTCAAATTTGGGCCAGAGAATACCCGGTGTATCGAGCAGCTCCACGCTCTTGTTCAGACGGATCCACTGTTTTCCCTTGGTCACGCCGGGCTTATTGCCGGTCTTGGCGCATGCCTTTCCCGCAAAGGAATTGATAAATGTCGATTTGCCGACATTCGGGATGCCGACGACCATCGCTCGCACCGGACGGTTCTTGATCCCCCGGCGTCTGTCGCGCTCGATCTTTTCCTTACATGCTTCTAAGATCGCATTGTTGACCGGCTTGATCTGTGCCTTGCTGCGCGCATCCATCCGCACAACGGAATAGCCCTTTTTCTCAAAGTATTCTGTCCACGCCTGATTGGCCCGCTCATCCGCGAGATCTGCCTTGTTGAGCAGGATCAGACGCGCCTTATTTTTGCCCAGTTCATCTATATCCGGATTGCGGCTGCTCATCGGAATCCGTGCATCCACCAGCTCTATGATCAGATCAATGAGTTTGATATCCTCCTGCATCTGTCGCTTTGCCTTGGT
Source organism: bacterium (assembly GCA_050872965.1). Classification (GTDB taxonomy): domain Bacteria; phylum Bacillota; class Clostridia; order Lachnospirales; family Lachnospiraceae; genus W0P33-017. The sequence continues at coordinate 20,913 of JBNMHW010000037.1, forward strand.
CATATGACCGGGGTACCATTGAAACTGCATATATTTTCTCCTAATCTATAAATCCTGCATCGGAGAGCGGCAACAGCTTAAACCATGCCTTTCCGATGATATAATCTGACTTCACATTACCGATGTTTGCGAACCGGCTGTCCTCACTGCCCAAGGGATTGTCTCCCATCACGAAACATTCATCCGATTCCAGCGTGATCTTCTCCGCCGCCACACCGGGATCTGAGATCGTTCCCGTAAAATGCACCTTTTCTGCCGGCGCATCGTTGACATAGATGACGCCGTCTATGATCTGCAGCGTGTCTCCGCCTGCCGCGATCACACGCTTGACATAATAGTGTGATTTCTCGTTGCCGTTCGGCAAAAATACGATGACATCTCCGACTTTGGGCTTGCTGACCTTATACACAAAACGGTTGATCAGCACCTGATCTCCGTCCTGCAGCTGCGATCCCATCGACTGTCCGACGATCGTCGTCCGTGCTCCCACAAAATAGACGCACACACCTGCGAGTGCCACTGTAATGGCGATCTCTATGACCCATATCGCGATCTCCCGCAGGAGCGGGATATTTAACTCTCGTTTCTTTTTCCTGAAATTCAGGCCTTTTCTACGTGCCATATTACATTCCTTTTTGCTTCTATAATAAACAACATATCAGTTACATCATATAACGAAAAAAGGACAAATACAACTGTATCTGCCCTTTCTTTTCGTAATTTCCCGTAATAACTTTTACACAGCAAAAACTATTTTACCAGCTCTTTTACCTTTGCTGCCTTACCGATACGTCCACGTAAGTAGTTCAGCTTCGCACGACGAACCTTACCACGACGAACAACTTCGATCTTCTCTACGTTGGGAGAATGTAAGGGCCAGGTCTTCTCTACGCCTACACCGTTAGATAACTTTCTAACTGTGAATGTCTCGCGGTTGCTGCTTCCCTGTCTCTTTAATACGGTTCCCTCGAATACCTGAATACGCTCGCGGTTACCCTCGATGATCTTGCCGTATACTTTTACGGTATCACCTACGTTGAACTCAGGGATCTGCTCTTTCATCTGAGCTGCTTCGATGTTCTTGATAATTTCTGTGTTATTCATTTTGTGACCTCCTGTTATTTTGATGTTCTTAAAATGTCACAATTACATTCCAGAGGACCATCGCCTATTTTCACAACAAATCGATTTTATCAGATTGCATGGTGTTTTGCAAGTGTTTTTTATATACTTATAGCTATCTGTAAGCTGTAAAATATATTTAGAAGTTAAGAAAACATTAAATTCTAAAGAAATGAGGGCAAAAAATGAGTATTGTTGATTGTAAGGAAACCGCTAAATGCGGTATGGTCATCCATTACACGGTTAATGATGATGACATTGTAGTTTATAACGACATAAATGGTCGTGGTGTATTGTGTTCGAAATGTTCCATTTGTTCTTGGAAATGTATTTGTAAGCCGGAATGTTCTGCTGTTGATACGCTCAAAAAAGATATTTGTACAAAATTTGATGATTTTGACAAGGCTGTTGACCGGAATCGTGAAAAATTATGTCAGTCAATGCATAGAAAAATTATTGACGCATTTCTTGAAAATCGTATTGATTGTAAGCAAATGGATTTCTTAACTAAAATTCTTTTCAATGAATATAAGGGGGCAAAACATGGCAACTAAAACTAAAAAAGTTCAATCGAATGAACTTGCTATTATCTCTAAAGAGGATAAAGCGCAGTATCGCAAGTATGACGCAGTTATCAAAAAAGGTGTGACGAGTATTAACAAGTCCACTCTTGAAATTGCATGTGCAATTTTTCAGATTCACAATATGAAGCTGTTCAAAGTAGAGGGTTTTAAAAACATCTATGACTATTGTTCGGCGAAATACGGTTTATCACGCGGACATGTGAATAACTGTTGTCAGATTGTTACGCGGTTCGGTAATCGTATAGAGGACGGTCAGACTTTTAACACTGTCATTGATGAACGCTATAAAGACTATTCTATCACAAAGCTAATCGTTATGCGTCCATTCACAGACAAACAGCTTGAAGAGGTCAAGCCGGAAATGAGCGTTCGCTTGATTCAGAAAACGCTTGAAAAGTATAAAGACGAATCTCCGGACGATTCAGAGGACACAGACGATTCAGAGAATACAGTTATTGACGGTGAGCAGACAGAGCTTTTCGGTGATGATAACGAGGACGATTCTGTATTGAATGAGGTTGTTGTGAATAACGTGTTCACATTCAACAGCTTGCCGATTCTCGGCGCTAATATGGAATCAGCGGAAAAGGCAAAAGAAAGCATTGTTGAGCAGTTCAATGAGACGTTGGACGTAGTTTACAAGCTGATTGCAAACGGGCATGCTGTTCGTATCGTTGAAGAACCAGTGTTCAAGGGGGTGTGAATGTGATTGTACTGACATATGACATTCTACGGCAAATACAACTTTGTCGCGACCTTGAAAGCGCCGGACGTGAATGGAATAAGGCGCTTCACGCTATCAATGTGCAGTTAGCCGGTGATGGTAGCACTAATACGCTTGACTTGCGTATACGCAGACAGACGGTGCGCTCGTTGGTTGTTGACTACGAGGAACGTTATCAGCGCGAACTGTTCAACCTTGCTTTAATGGTTTTATCGGAGTTTTCTCCGGACATGGGGGATTCGTCCCCCATGCCCTCAAGAAAATAGTTCAAGCGATTGAACTACATATAATACATATCAATTTTTAAGAAAAAGAAGAAAGAAAAGAGGAAAAAAAGCATGATCATCGAATTAACTATCAAGAATGTTGTTGTTTACAAGAAATTACAGAAATCTTTCACAGATCGGCAGACCGGAAAAGAAGTTCCCTACTATCAGTTAGTTCTCGACCAAAACGACAACGTTGAGACGTTCAGCTGCACAGAGGACGCTTACAACGTAGTTACTACTGGCAGACCGTGCGTTCTGCTTGCAGAGTTCAACACCTCCAGCGCCACAAATGCAAAAATTCGCATTATCGGAGTGGATGCCCCCCAATACGTTAGAACCTACCGCGAACGGCAGTTCCGGCGCGAAAAGATAAACGTGTATTCCCACACGCGCCCGCGGTTTGAGTGGCAGTTAGCCACCATACCGCGGAATAGCGCGACCGCACATGGATGTGCGGTATTACCGGACAAGCTGACGGACATTGGCTTTCCGTTTGCAGACGTGGCAACTATCAATAAAACCGTAAACAACTATTATGAAAAAAACAATTCTACTATTGATACCTCTAGTATTGAGGATATTATAAAAAAATTCCAAGAAGACCAAGCCAAACACGACCAAGAAA
>JBNMHW010000038.1:0-23430 GCA_050872965.1 bacterium
TTCCGTTCGACTTGCATGTGTTAAGCACGCCGCCAGCGTTCATCCTGAGCCAGGATCAAACTCTCATGTTCGAGTATGAGCACTTAATGACCGTATTTTGGTCATTTACGTGCGATCCGTGCATGACCACTTAACGAGGTGTTCTCGAGTTTAGTTGTCATGCTAAGTTTGTTCCAGTCAAAATATCGCTTGGCTAATTTTAACCGTTTTTTACTGTTTATAAAAAGTTGTTCACATTTTTCGAATCATTTCAAGGTTATTTCACTGTTCAGTTATCAATGTTCGTTGTCAGTCTTCGTTTCGCGCGACAACTTCTATATAATATCAAAGTCATCCGCTTTTGTCAAGAACTTTTTTATTTATTTTTTGCTGACCGGCTGATCTGTTTCCCAGTCGCACGCGACAGCTTATCTATAATATCATCTGATTCGACAGTTGTCAACACCCTTTTTTATTTTTTTTATAAATTTCGCCGCAGTTCGACCTAAACCATTCGCGAGAGCCGCCTGCCTGCATTTTCTAATTTATTATCATATATAATCAGAGATATACGGGATCTTGTGATAAAGCACATCGTCCAGACGCTCGACTGCTTCCTGTCTGCCCTCGATGCGCTCCAGCTCGTACAATCGCTCTGCCGTCTTGTAACCGAGCAGCAGTGTCGTCAATGTGCCGATCTCCATCTTCAGCCTGTATTCAGCCGGTTCATCTGTCAGTTTACAGCCACCATCTGTGAAACACAGCCGGAAACTGCGATTGTTCCACGGTAGCAGATGATCCTCGATATCCAGTTCGATATATAATGTCCCTCCATCCGGATCGCACGGATAATCCCTGAGAAATCCCTCCACATCTATAATACGACCCATGGCATACGGACGGATCGTCTCTTTGATATCGCCGTCATCCATCTCAAACGCGATCGGCTCACTGAAATATGTATTTCCATGCACCTCATCGATCATCGAATCATGTGCCTGTATGTACTCCCACAATCCCTTTTTCGCCTCACGGTTCAGATAGATCATCTCTTTGATATGCATAATGTCATTTTTGATCAGATACACCATAAATCCACAGGGCTTATCTTTCATATTATAGTAGACTGCGACGTTCGTATCGTCCTCATCCCAGCGCCAGTATTCTTCCCATGCGAGTGCATTGCGGAACAGGCAGCCATGTGTGATCGAGGCAAAATGCGAATGCAGCTCATGAAAATCCGTATTATCCCAGTCCACGCGCCGTACATATCCCGGTGCACGGACCTTTGTGGGGATCTGCCGGTCTTTGATATTAAACGATATTTTATTCGAGATGATCTCCCATCCGAGATGATGATACAGCGGGATCGAATAGGGATAGAGCAAGGCAAAACATTTTCCCTGCTGTTTCATATGGTCAAGGCTCTGATACATGAGTTTTTTCATGATGCCCTGTCCCGTATACTCCGGATAGGTACAGACACTGGTCACAAAACCGACCGGGAATACTTCTCCATAGATGTTCATCTTCAACGGGTATACCGCAAACTGCGAGATCAGCGTATCTCCATCAAAACAACCCAATACATCCGCACGCTCTAACACCGGGAATTTGGATTGTTTGATGTCCTCGTCCTTCCATCCGGTCGCGATCAGCTCATCCTCCGTCACCTGAAACGTGTAACGCAGCAGTGCATTGTACTGATCCAGATCTTTTGGCTCTAAATATCTCACAGAATAATTTTCCACTAAATTCATATTTGATCTAATCTCCTACATACAGATCCTCACTCAGTTACCCATAAATTTTATATCGGATCCGAATGTCCGTCAATAGTGTGTTACACAGGAAAAAAGGGAAATCTCTACGATCTCCCTTTCACATTTACGTCTGTTATTTATTGGCGCCTGTGCCATTTCCGGTCGCATCATCGACTGCATCTTCTGCATCATCTCCGATATCTTCTACCGTGTTGCCGACATCATCACCTACATCTTCCGCGCCATCGATCACATCATCGACTGCGTCACCGGCTACGCCGTCGCCGTTTGCCCCATTCTGATTGTTATTGTTGTTATTATTCACCGCGTCGTCTGTAGTGTCGCCATTGGTCGTATCGTCGTTGACGGTGTTGTCCTCAGGGACTGTGGCATTGTTGTCTGTAGTGTTGTTGTCTGTCGCATTATTGTTGGTGTCGTTGCCGCACGCTGTCGTCAGGCAGAACGTCAATGTAAGCAGTACACACACAAATACTTTTTTTACAAATAATGATTTTGATTTCATAAGAATCTCCTTTGATTAGTTTTTAGTTGCTATTAGCTATTTCCAGACTTTAAAAAAATATACATTTATTTACGCATTTTCGGTTTGAAGATCCATGCCGCCAGGTAGGATAATATGAGTGCCGCGCTCACGCCCAGCGCACACGCTTCAAAGCCGCCCATAAACAGGCCGAGGAATCCATCCCGGTCTATCGCTTCCTTCATGCCTTTCCACAATACGTTTCCAAATCCCAGCAGCGGTACGGAAGCTCCTGCACCCGCCCATTTTACAAACGGTTCATAGACTCCGACCGCTCCGAGCACGCATCCGGTACACACGAGCAGCACCATGATCCGACCGGGCAGAAGCTTGGTCTTTTCCATTAAAATCTGCGTCAGTGCACAGATCGCACCTCCGACCACAAATGCGATGATATAATCCATCTCTCATGCCTCCTCATCTACATGTTCCAGAACGATACCATGTGCAATGCCCGGTACATTCTGTCCCTCATTAAAACTCACCTGCGAGAGCAGCGCCCCGGTCGGCACAAATAAAATGCGCCGGTATTCCCCGCTGATCAGCCGGGGCAGGTACCATGCTGCCAGCGTCACCGCCGAACATCCGCAGCCGCTGCCGCCGGCCTGTGTCCCCTGCGCCTCGCTGTCAAAGATCCTGATCCCGCAGTCTTCATGTCTGTCACTGATATCTATGCCTTCCTCCTGTAAGAGCCGGATCAGTATCTCCTGTCCGACTGTCCCCAGATCTCCGGTGACGATCCTGTCATAATCTGTGGGCTGGCGTCCAAAATCCTGCAGATGCGTTTTGATCAGATCCATTGCTGCAGGCGCCATCGCCGCTCCCATATTCTGTGCATCACGCACGCCGTAATCCATAATCTTGCCGGTGGTCACTCCGGTGATCTGTACCGCAGTCTGTTCCGTCGTCAGAATATATGCACCACTTCCGGTCACTGTCCATGTTGCTGACAGCGGCCGCTGATTTGCATATTCTACCGGAAAACGGAAATTTTTCTCTGCACTTGCAAAATGGCTGGAAGTGACGACCATCACACGCTTCGCGAATCCTCCCGCGAGGCACATTGTCGCAAGCGACATGCCTTCTCCGAGCGTCGAACACGCACCATACAGCCCAAATAGAGGGATCTCATAATCCATGAGCCCGAACGAAGTCGCAATATTCTGCCCGAGCAGATCTCCCGCAAATATATACCGGATGTCAGCGGCTCCCAGACCGGCTTTTCCCAGTGCCAGCGCCGCAGCCTCTCGCTGCATGCGGCTCTCCGCGGCCTCCCAGGTCTCTTCGCCGAATTTGTCCGTATCGCAGATCATATCAAAATATTCTGCCAGCGGACCTTCGCCCTCCATCTTACCGACGACTGTGGCTGCATTTTTTATATATACCGGCTGCGCGGGCGCGATGCTCGCCCGGCCTTTTTGTTGTGACTGTTGCATGTCTGCTTCCTCTTGTCCCTTTCCTGTTTTTCACTAGTATGTACGCGGATGTTGGCTTTTATACCGATAAAAAAGATGGGAGCTGCAACGGCTCCCATCTTACTCCGATCTTATTGATACAGTTTTTCTTTGAGAAATTCTATCACCCGGTCGTAGTTTTCCGGCCGGTGCGGAAATGTACACCCGGTACACACCTTGATCTTTTTTCCGCTCATTGTCTCGCGGTACACCGGATCACCCGGACAGTCCTCATACGGATTCATCGGGCAATAACAAAACAGGCAGTTGAACGGCTGTCCTTCCAGCCCCGCATGACACGGATAATATTTACAATCTTTATTTTCAAAAAAACGTTCACTCGCCTGCATCTGCCACGACTCCTTTTTTATCTTATGATAACACAGAAATCACTGTTTTTCATACATTGTACGCATTTTGAGCAATATTTTTTTCTCCTCGCGGCTCACCTGTACCTGCGTCATGCCCAGCATCTGCGCGACCGCAGTCTGTGTTTTTCCCTCAAAATAGCGTAACGTGATCAGCCGCTGTTCACCCGGACTCAGTAATTGCAACAGTTGTTGTACCGCGATCCGGTTCAACATCTGCTCCTCCTGTGGCGCCTGATCCGCCAGCCGGTCTACGAGATACAGTTCGCTGCCGTCTGACTGATAGACCGTCTGATAGAGCGATGCGACCTCCTCCGAAGCATCGAGTGCCATCGCCGCATCCTCTATCGAAAGCCCCGCATCCTCTGCCAGCTCCCGAAGCGTCGCACTGCGCCCCAGCTCCTGCTCCAGACGCTCCCTGCTGCGCCGGATCCTCCAACCGCTCTCCTTGATACTACGGCTCACTTTGACCATCCCATCATCGCGCAGAAAACGGTGCACCTCTCCGCTGATCAATGGCACAGCATAGGTGGAAAACCGAACCTCGTAGGAAAAATCAAATTTTTCAATCGCCTTCATCAGCCCGATCACACCGATCTGAAACAGATCCTCCCTGTCATATCCACGGTTTTCAAAGCGTTTGACCACACTTCCGACCAGTCCCAGATTTTCCTGCACGAGCTGCTCTCCTGCTTCCTCATCACCTTTTTTCACACGTAACAATAGTTCCATCGTGTGTTCCATCGCTATTCCCTCTCCGGCAACTGCAGGTGTTTTCTCATTTCTACGCTGGTTCCCCGTCCGGGTGTCGATGCGATATGTACCTCATCCATAAATGCTTCCATAAATGCAAATCCCATCCCGGAACGTTCTGCCTCCGGACGTGTCGTGAAAAACGGCTCTCTGGCTTTCTCAATGTCTTCGATGCCTTTTCCGTAATCAGTGACCGTCACCGCGATATCCGCACCCTGTTTTTTGCAGATCAGATGGACTTGTCCGATCACACCCTCATAGCCGTGCAGGATGGCATTTGTCACCGCTTCCGATACCGCCGTCTTGATATCTGCCATCTCATCGATCATCGGGTTGAGATCCATCAGGAAGGCACTCACCGCCATTCTTGCAAACTGTTCATTTTCCGGATAAGAGTCGAATCGCAGGCTCATCTCCTGCGCTTGCTTCCTAATCATATACTTCCTCCTTTACGACTGAGATCAGCTTGGGCAGCCCCGCCAGTGTGAATATCTTCTGCACACGTTCATTCAAATGATCTGCCTCCACATAGCCGCCGCTGTATCCCATCTTCCTGCTGCGCCCGATCAGCATACCGATCCCTGAGCTATCCATGAACTCCGTGTCCATAAAATCAAAGATCAACCTGCGGATCTGATAATTATCGATCAGCATGTCCACTTCCGAGCGCAGTTCACTGGCAGCGCACTCATCGATCTCCCGCGGTGTATACACACGCAGGCTCCCTGTTTTTGTCTCGTACTCAAATTCCATTGCAAGATCCTCCTCTTTTTTCATACTAAAATGGTCAAAAATAGTCAAAAAAAGACACAATATCCATCTGATACTGTGTCTTTTGTATATACAATAATGGTTATTTCATTGTTTAGTTATTTTCCAACAACGGCTCAAGCTGTGTCACATAGCGTCCGGCATTGTAAGCCAGACTGCTGTCCGGAAACAGCGTGACGACCTTCGAATACGTGTCGATCGCATTCTGCCAGTCCTCCGTCTTGCGGTACGCCTGCGCCAGATTGTACAACGCATTTCCATCGTCATAGCCCTCATCCATCGCAACGACCTTGGATAACTGTGTGATCGCCTCCTCATTGTCATAACGGTTGTACGCCTGCATTCCCGCCTCGTAAGCCTTGGTCAGATACTGCTGATTGACCTGCTCACGGAGCGTCTTGATGATCTTTCTGCCATTATCCGATAACAATTTCTCATCGATACCCTCCAGTGTATCCCCGGCGAGTTCGATATTCTCATTAATATATGCATCATATGCCGTCAGCAGCGCCTCGCTGGCAGATACCGCCGCATCGCGGTTCTTCATATCCGCCTGTGCATCCTTCACATCACCATCGAGCGCATCAATCTGTTCTTCGAGCTCTTTGATCGTCTGATTCTTGTCCGAGATCGTATTATTTGCTTCCGTGACAGCTACACTCGCATCACTGACCGCCTGCTTGCGCACACCCGGTACGACCAGATACCAGGTAATCGCCACTCCGACTGCCACTCCGACCAGCAGATTCGCCGCCATTCCCCAGAATCCGATATCTCCCCGGAATTTGGGCTGTATGATCGTATCGTTTCCGTTCTGGTAAGCGACTGCCTGTGCTTTTTTCACTTTTTTCCCTGCGCCCTGATGCACGAGCAGTGTGATCTCCTTCTGATAACGCGCTGTCAGCGGACTGCCTGCATCGATCGCTTCCGCTTTTCTCAGCGCCTTACGCGCCTGCTCCAGTTCACCGTTTTTGATATAGATCAGTGCCAGAAGCTGCCAGCCTCTGACAAAATTGGCATTGCCGTTTAGTATCTTTTTGAGCTGTATCACAGCCAAATCCAGACTATCCTGTCTGCAATATGCAACGACCTGATTGTATTTTCTCGCCAACTGGTTGATCCGTTCCTTTTCCGCCGGATCCTTCTTTGTCTTTTCCAGATATTCGGAAGCGCGGTTCTCCTCGTTCTGATATCCCTTGCTGATCAGCCATTCACGGACAGCCGCCACACCTTCGCCCATTTCATAATAGATCAGTCCGAGCAGATTTCTTGCATTTGTATTGACCTTGTTGTACTGCAGGCTCAGACGAAGATCGGAGATCGCACCCGAGAGATCACGTTCCTTTGCCTTTGCCAGTGCCGTATTATATAAATAATTTGAAATACCCACAAATTTGCGGTACATCCGAAGATCCACACCGCAGTTCAGGCACACGCGTTCTTTTCCCAGAACGATTCCACAATTATAGCATTCCATTTTATTTCCTCTTCAGCTCACTCATCATCTGCTGCATAATGTCTGTCATATCCGTGATATCATGCTCATAAATTGCCACTTCCGCATCCTCAATCTCATCACTCGGCTGAAAATGCTTTAATTCTTCTTCAAAATCTATCATAATTTCCTCCAACAAAAATGTCACTCCGGTTCGCAACTATCATATACCAGAGTGACACTTTCTTGCAAGAGCATTCCCATATAAATTGTGTTTTTTCACCGCAGGATCTCACACATTTCGACTTTTTACGGTCAACTGCCTGATTTCACGGTATAGCCCATATTAAACATACCGATATTACCCATATATTTCTTGAATTCCACTGCTTTCTGGAATTCCTGTACCTGTACATACTGCTCATCCACACAGACGCGCACACCGGGATACACTGCTTTGATGACCTTCACAGACGCATTTCCGGATACCTCCCGCATCTTTTCATACATGGACAGCTCTTCCTTTTTCCCTGCTATGAGTGCAGACAGACGTATTTTCTCCTTGACCAGTGACATTCGCCTCGGATCATCGCGGAAAGAACATCCTTTCTGACGCATGATCAGTTCAAACTGCACCAGACCTTCCTCGATACGCTGCAACTGGCCTTCCTCATCCTTGAGCAGCCGTTCCAGTGTCGCCACCTTGCCGACAGCTCCCCGGCTCACACCGACTGACACCTCTGTATTGGCGCCTACCGTATTACCCACCTCACGCGCCTCGATTCCCCGCACCGCGTGTGTCGTACCACCGACAATACAGCCTTTTTTTCCTGTCAGCTTGATCCGCCCTCCGGCCCGTACATGGCTGTCCAGAAAAGAATCTGCCTCAATATCTCCGTCTGCCTCAACATCCGCATACTCGAAAAACATCGCTGCGATATTTCCCTTGGAACGGATCGTCGCACCGTTTCTGCCCAAGACTCCGCCGCGCAGGATCACGCCCTTGCGTCCTTCTATGTAAGCGGATTCCACGACTTTATCCACTGTGACTGTGCCGTTTGCCTTTACCGACATGCCATCGAGTACATTTCCGTGTATAATGACATCTCCGTTAAATTCGATATTACCGCTGCTCAGATCAACATCTCCGAACAGCTCATGCACCGGAAAGATATTGACACGGTTATTCAGCTCCGTGATCTTGCCGCTGACGGTCGCCTGATAGGTCACGCCATCTTCCATCCGTTGAAATCCCGTGCCCCGCAGCGGCGGCAGCTCAGCCCCATGCTTTGCCATCTGGAACTGTGCCAGCAGATTATAACCATTTGTGCCCGCTGTGCTGCCATGATAGACCGCGATCACCTGACCTGCACTGACCAGCTCGATCATCTTGATATTCTTGTAATCTACCGTACCATCGTCATTCTCAATCGGTTTCTGGGACAGATCCGTTTCAAACATAAACTCAAAATATCCATCCTGACCGGGCTGTGCCTCCATTCCCTTGGCAACCAGTACTTCCTTATTGTAAATATGCTGCTGAACAATCGCTTGCAGCATGTCCTGCATGATTCCGATTTTCACATGGTTCAGGCGCAGAATCTCCGACAAATATTCCACCGTATAATTTTCCGGTGTTCCTGTCGGATAGACAGTCATATATGCCTCCATACAATCATCCGTGATCCTCACGCTCGGCATCGGCAATGACATATGCTGCACCTCCTCTCCGCAGATTATCTAAAGAGCCTGCATGATAACGCAAAAACGACTACTGCATACTTTGTTATAAGTATACAATAGCCGTCTTTCTTTTGCAAATTTTTTTATGCCATCTGCTCCAGACGCTGCAGAACCTGAGCCATCATCTGCTCATATTTTGCCTGCTTGTCCTTTTCCTCCTGAATTTTGGCTGCCGGTGCCTTGCTCACAAACTTCTCGTTTCCGAGCATCTTGCGTGAACGCTCCAGCTCCTTCTCCAGACGCGCCTTCTCCTTCTGCAGTCTTTCCTTTTCCTTCTCAAAATCAACGAGATCCTCTAACGGAAGGTAAACCACCGCATCCGGGATCACCGCTGACACCGCATCCTCTCCGACACCGCTCTTGTCTGACTGTACGGCGATCTCGCTCGTGAATGCCAGATTGACATATACCTCACGGTTTGCCTCGAAGATCTCCCGCACTGCGGCATCCTCTGATACGATAATGAGCTTTGCCTTGCGTGAAGGCGGTACATCCATCTGTGTCCGCACATTGCGGACTGCCTTGACCAGATCCTTGCAATGCTCGATCGCAGCTTCCTCTGCCGGGAAATTCCAATCTGCGCGGTACTCCGGCCACTTGGAGAGCATGATCGTTTCCTCCTCGCTCTGCAGCGTACAGAAGATCTCCTCTGTAATGAACGGCATATACGGATGAAGCAGCTTTAACGCATTCGTGAGTACAGTCTGAAGTGTCCACAAAGCTGCATTTGCGGATACCGGGTCCTCATCCTTCTTGTAAGTACGCACCTTGGCGATCTCGATATACCAGTCACAGAACTCGTCCCAGATGAAATCATAGACCTTCTGCACGGCAATACCAAGTTCGAACTTATCCATATTCTCTGTCGCATCTTTTGCAAGTGTATTCACTCTTGAAAGGATCCACTTATCTGCCGGATGAAGCTCATCCACAGAGGGCTCTGTAACAGTCATGCCCTCCAGATTCATCATAATGAAACGTGAGGCATTCCATACCTTATTTGCGAAGTTACGTGAAGCCTCCACACGCTCCCAGTAGAAACGCATATCATTTCCGGGTGCATTACCCGTGATCAGCGTCAGTCGGAGTGCATCAGCACCGTATTTATCGATTACTTCGAGCGGATCAATACCGTTTCCGAGTGATTTACTCATCTTGCGTCCCTGTGAATCGCGTACCAGTCCGTGGAACAATACAGTGTGGAACGGCGCTTTGCCCATCTGCTCATATCCGGAGAAGATCATTCGGATCACCCAGAAAAAGATGATATCATATCCGGTCACAAGCACATCATTCGGATAGAAATAATCAAGATCCTCTGTCTTTTCGGGCCAGCCCAGGGTAGAGAACGGCCACAAAGCAGATGAGAACCATGTATCGAGTGTATCCGGATCCTGTGTCATATGCTTGCATCCGCACTTCGGGCACACGCCGGGATTCTCTACGGATACGACCATCTCTCCGCAGTCATCACAATACCAAGCCGGGATCCGGTGTCCCCACCAGAGCTGACGGCTGATACACCAGTCGCGGATATTATCTGTCCAGTTAAAATATGTCTTGTCCATACGTGAAGGAAGCAGCTTGATCTCGCCGTTTTTCACACCCTCTACCGCAGGCTTGATCATCTCATCCATCTTGACGAACCACTGCTGTTTGATCATCGGCTCTACCGTCGTATGGCAGCGGTCATGCGTTCCTACATTATGTGAATGAGGTACGACCTTTACGAGCAGCCCCATCTCCTCGAGGTCTGCAACGAGTGCTTTCCGGCACTCGTAACGATCCATTCCGGCATATTTTCCGGCTTTCTCGTTCATAGTCGCATCATCGTTGATGACTACGATTTCCTCTAAGTTATGACGTTTTCCGACCTCAAAATCGTTCGGGTCATGTGCCGGTGTGATCTTCACACAGCCGGTTCCGAACTCCTTATCTACATATGCATCCGCAATGACAGGGATTTCACGTCCAGTCGTAGGCAGCACGAGCATCTTTCCGATGATATCCTGATAACGCTCATCATCCGGATTGACTGCAACCGCTGTATCTCCAAACAGAGTCTCCGGTCTGGTCGTCGCGATCTCCACGAAACGTCCCTCTTCACCGACTACCGGATAATTGATATGCCAGAAAAATCCATCCTGCTCCTCGTGCTCAACCTCGGCATCCGAAATGGAAGTCTTGCAGACCGGACACCAGTTGACGATACGGGATCCCTTGTAGATCCAGCCTTTTTTATATAATTTGGTAAATACCTCTTCGACTGCTTTGGAACAGCCTTCATCCATTGTAAAACGCTCGCGCTCCCAGTCTGCGGAAGATCCCAGCTTGCGAAGCTGTTTCACGATACGTCCGCCGTACTCCTTGCGCCACTCCCAGCATTTTTCCAGAAACTCTTCACGTGTCAGATCAGCTTTATTGATGCCCTGTTCCTTTAAGGACTGGATGACCTTTACCTCAGTCGCAATCGACGCATGATCCGTACCGGGCTGCCACAATGCATTATAGCCCTGCATACGCTTGTAACGGATCAGAATATCCTGCATCGTGTTGTCGAGGGCATGTCCCATATGGAGCTGTCCGGTGATATTGGGCGGCGGCATCACGATCGTAAACGGCTTCTTAGAGCGGTCTACTTCTGCGTGGAAATATCCGTTGTTTTCCCATTTCCGGTACAAACGATCCTCAATTCCTTTCGGATCGTAGGTCTTTTCTAGTTCTTTACTCATCACTATATCCTTCCTTCAAATGTATTCTTCATTTTTCTTCGTTTTAATTTCGCTAAACTCTATTCTGTTCTATGGTAAATGGATTTTTAGTTGTTGTCAAGGGCAGAAATGACATGTATAATAGGAAAAAGAGGGTTTATTTTTACACAGAAATATACAATTTAGAGATCAGGAGACAAAACTATGGGATTTAACAATATATCAGAACTCAATGCACTTCATCTGGATGCCCTGCGCGAGATCGGAAACATCGGTTCCGGCAATGCTGCCACCGCACTTTCCTCAATGCTGAACATCCCTGTAGACATTGAGATACCGGTCATCAGCCTCGTAAATTATGAAAATGTATCGCAGTATCTCGGCGGCAAGGATCAGGAAGTGATCGGACTGGCGCTCGGACTGGAGGAGGATCTGGACGGTGTCATGCTCCATGTCGTACAGCCGCAGTTTGCATCGCGCATCGTAAATACATTCTACCCGAAAGAGATCCATACGCTCTCGGATATCAATGACATGGATCTGTCGGCAGTCAAGGAAACGAGCAATATCACAACAGCCTCCTATGTCAATTCGCTCGCAAAGCTCACAAATATGTTTATCAATATCACCCCGCCGATCGACTATCTGGATACCGTGGAAAAAGTGCTGCAAAAAGCTGCCAGCCGTTTTGACGCGATTGGCCAGCAGGTCATCTACATCGATGAGAGCATGTTTATCGCGGATACTGAGATCAAGAGCAGCATGATCCTGATCTTACAGATCGATTCCTTAAAGAAGCTGTTTGACCGTTTAGGGCTGCCGTATTAAAACCCACTATTTTTCGTACAAAAACCGGAGGCATATCATCCTGCCTCCGGTCTTTTTTAATTTTCTTCTGTTTTTAATCCTTCTGCTGTGATCTCTGCTTCCGGCACTGTCGTATCGACAGTCTCTGCGATCTCTGCTTCCGCTTCAACCGTTTCATCCGCTTCGATCTGTGACGGATCGTTTTCCTCGTAGATACCATTCGCGAGCGCATACAATCCACCGATCACAAAATAGATACCTGCCACGATCATGACGACTCCCGCAATGATCATCAGCGGCGTCAATGTCTCTTCACTTGCATGTGACTCGGTAAAGAGCTGATACATCAGATAAACCAGATATCCGCCCGCCAGAATACGAACCATATAGGATACCTTGCGCATCGCATAATTTACAAGCAATACCTTCGCCAGCCTGCTCTGTGCCTTATCGTTTGTCTCGTTCTCCATTATTCGTCCTCTCCGTTTTCCTCATCAGCAACGACTGCCGCTGTCGCACCGGACACCGCCGCAACAACTACAACAACCGCGATGATAACAACCAATAAAATTCCTGCAAATAACAATAATACTGTACTCATGTCAGTCTGCCTCCTTCTCCGGCCTGTCAATATACTTTTGCGTATGTGCTTAATCCTGCATCCAATAGGTAATTCTTATACTTTTTGATATACGAATTGGGCACATTCACTTTCGCCTTTACATATATTTTGCTGAAAGCCTTTTCCCCCATACCTGTAATCTTCTTGCTGCTGATCGTGAGCTTCTTCAGCTTCGGACAATTATAAAAAGCTGCTTTGCTGATCTTGATCACATTCTTACCAACCTTTAACGTCGTGAGCTTTGGCATATCACGAAATGCATTGCTGCCTATCCTAGTGACCTTATAACTCACGCCTCCAAATGTAATCCTATCCGGAATGGTAAGCGTTGTCAAGGTCTGTTTGGTACATCCGACTGCACATACACGCGGATCGGATGATGATGTTCTGGTCACCTGATAGGTAATATTATTGATCGTACGTGTCTCGCCAAGCGCCGGCGCCTCTTCTGTGATCGGTGTATCCGTCATCGATACGAGCCATACCGCATTGATCGTCAGATTTTTCGTCACATACGTATATGCCGTCGAATCCCAGCCCAGTCTGTATCCGGTTCTCGTCCATACCGGAGGAGTCACCGTACCTCCATAGTAGGAAGTCACTTCTGTTGTCTGTCCGCTATATGAATCCTTAAACGTAACCGTATAATTCTGTTTCCACGACGCATGCACATCCAGATTCTGCTGTACATTCGTATAATCCTTATCCCACGTCAGCGTATATCCTGCACGCTCATTCAATACCGGAGCACTCGCTGATCCTCCCGCGATGACTTCCTCCGTCTTGATCAGTGACGAGCCATCATAAAACCGTACCGTACATGTCACACTGGTCGATATACCGTTGTTTTTCGCAAATGTCTCTGCCCTTGAAGCCTTGTCACATTTGATGACCAATCCCGGTGCACAGCCATAAAACGCCTGATTGCCGATCGTGACTACTGTAGACGGAATCTTCACCTCTGACAAACCGCTGCAGTTCATAAATGCCTGCTCACCGATCGTCGTCACCGTCTGATACATATCCGTGATCTTATTCAGGTAGATACATCCCTCAAATGCTTTATCACCGATCACTCGCACCGGGCATTCTGCCGAACCGATCGTACAACTGCCATCGATCGAATTGCCGACCGTCAATGCTGCCGGCCATTGAATGAGCACATCGCGGCTCATCGTATACAAGACGCCGCCGATCGCACAATACTTCTGGTTGCCGTTGACTACTGCAATCGTGTTCAATGCCGTACAATCCGCAAACACACCGGTTCCGATCGATGTCACACTCGACGGGATCGTCACGGAGGTCAACTGACGGCATCTGTAAAATGCACGGTCATTGAGTGTCTTCATCGTTCCGTTATGATTAAAACTGATCGTTGTGATCGGGCAGCCCATAAATGCCTGTGCTCCGACAAACTCATAGGTCGAACCGAACGTCACGCTCGAAATATACGGACAGTTCGCAAAGACATCACCGTTGACACCAACGACCGTGTATTCCTGTGTCTGCCCTGCCTGTCCGGTCTGCGCTGTTTCAGTAATCCTGGTGGGCAGCACCAGATTGGTAGTATTGCCACCGGAATAACTGTAGCCGCTGATGCATACCCTGCCATCGCTTTTATTGCCGTAAACCTGATAATAAAATACAAATCCTTCCGTATTTGCATCTGTATAGCCACCCTCTACCGAAGTTCCGGTGTCCATCGGATGGCCTTCCAATGAGCCGTCCGTATCTGCTGCCGCTGCCGGGCGCGCTCCCAGCCACAACAGGCACCAGAACACAGCCAGAACGGACAATAGAAATACCGGGATCTTATATGACAGGATTTTCTGTGTATGTGTATTCCTCATGTCAGCCTCCCATCTTTTTATCCTAGCCGATCGCCTTCAGACGGATCGTTGTATTGATCCCTGACTTCTTCAGTTTTGACTGATAGCTTTTGAGCTTTGAGCGATAGGCAGAAAACAGTGCATTATTTTTGATTCCGTAAAAAGCCTTATCTCCGATCGTACTCAGTTTCTTGGAGGTAATCTTTACCGTACTGAGCTTTTTGCATTTACAGAATGCCTTTGAACCGATACTGGTCACGTTTGCCCCGATCGTGAGTGTTGTCAGGTTCGTATTCGATTTGAATGCATCATCACCGATACTCGTCACCTTATAGGTCACACCGCTGATCTTCACGGTCTTCGGAATTGATACCGTGCGCGCCTCTGAAGCGGTATTGGATACATAGCATACCTGCGGATTCTGCACCTTTGCACTCGTCACGCGATAGGTCACTGTGCCTTTTGTCAGTTCCGTGTCTACGGCTGCCGGTTTTTTCGTATTTCTATCAATTACAAATCCGGTTCTGGGATCCTTCCATGATGCATAGACCGTCAGATCTCCGGTGATGCTGGAGAAGTTTTTATCCCAGTTGAGATTGTAACCGCTCATCGTCCACTTCGGTGCCTTGGCACTCTGACCGTATTCTACCTCAACAGTCGATGTCTTATCTCTGTATTTATCAACAAATGTCACCGTATATACGCGCTTGTAAACCGCTGAGACGGACAGATCGCTCGTGACATTATTGAAGCTGCTGCTCCACTCCAGCTTGTAGCCGGGGCGCTCAGGCATCGCCGGTGCTGTTGCCGCCGATCCGTATACGACCTCCTCAGATTTCAGTAATGTACCCGTATCCGATAAAAAACGTACGGTATAAGTCATGACCACGCCGATCTTATTGCTGGAAGCATAATTTGCCGCCGGTGAACCGCTATGGCAATACATCGTCAGTCCGTTGACACCCAGAAACGCATTTGCCCCGATCGCGGTCACGCTCGTGGGAATTGTGATCTTTACCAGAGAAGTGCAATAAGCAAATGCTGTTGCTCCGATATTGACCACTCCCATCGGTATCGTCACCTCAGAGAGCTTGCTGCATCCATAAAATGTGCTGTTACTGATCGTGGTCAGCTTTTCAGGCAATGCAATCGCACTGAGCGCATAACAATTCTGAAAAGCGCCATCCGAAATACCGGTCACTGTGGACGGTATGCTAACCGTTGCCAATGCACTGCATCCGCTAAATGCATAAGACGGAATATTTGTTACCTTGGACGGAATCGTAATAGACGTTAATGCACTGCAATTGCGAAACGCCTCCGCACCGATCGACTGTACCGTCTCCGGCAGAGTCACACTCGCAAGCGCCTGCGCACCTGCAAAAGCGCCCTGTCCGATCGCTGTCAGACGACTCGCGATCGATGCCGGTACCGTGAACGCCGTACTGACCTTTCCGGACGGATACTGCATCAGCGTGTATGTATTATAATTACCCACCGCGCCGGTATTGTATCCCACATATTCGTACAAAACGCCGTCATTTGATATATAACGCTGATTTCCGGCTGTCACGTTGAGTGCGTTCAGTGCCGGACAGTCGCTGAATGCCTGACTTCCGATTGATGTCGCCGTCGCAGGAATCGTAACGGTTGTCAGCGAAGGACATCCGTAAAATGCGCGGTCTCCGATCGTCTGCAGACCTGCTGCCGCTGTTGTTGCAGAGCTGCCACTGCCACTCGCCTGTGTCCCACCCTGCATGGTCACGGTTGTAATTCCTGCATTGCCGGCGAATGCCGCACTTCCGATCGCAGTCACATCATAAGTTGCGGCGGCTGTTGTACTTGACGAACCCGTTGTACCTGATGATGCCGCGCTCACCTCTATGCGCTGCGGCACAGTCAATGCGGTTGCCGTGCCTCTGTAGGCAGTGATCGTCGCCGTTGAACCATTCACCTGATACACAAATCCATTGTCACTCACGCCATCGGCATTGGAATCCTTTTCTGCTCCGTTCGCAGCAGGCGCACCAACGAGTCCAAGCGTTTCCTCTGTCACCGTCGCAGCCTGTGCCACGGTCATCGTCTGCGGCGCGACCGCTGTCGCCGCTATCGTCACTGCTGTCAATGCAGCTATCCATTTTCTTTTCATTGTATTATCTCCCAAAAACGTCTTACCTATGGTATCTGTTCCGGGATCCAAATATTCCGGAACAGTTCTATTATAAATGTTTAGGCATATAAATTCAAGTTGCTGCCAACAGTTTCGGACTCAGCAGCAATAATTTTTGACGCATCTGTCTGTTTCTGGGTCGCTGTATTCGTCTGCGACTCGCTGCTGACCGCATACCGGTTCACCTGATTTCTGAGTTTTTTCATCAAATGACTCATTTCGTTGATGTAATCATCATTTCCGAATATCTTCGATACCTGCCGCGTAGTCGCCTTTTTCAGTTCCGTCGTGTTGATTTTGACCGTTCCGTCACTCTTGATATCGATGCCGATATCTTTGAGCTGCTCATCATACTCTTTCATAAGTGCACGCATCTGTTTTCCCGTTCGTGCGATCTGTGAACTGTCAGAGCTTGTCGCTGAGCTGACGGCGTGATTGTATACCTCCAGATACGCATTGACCGTATTATATATTTTTTTCGTATCTGCCTCATCCTTACTGTCAAAATCCAGTTCTCCCAACTGGTCAAGCGCACGCACCAAGGCTTTGCGATCTGCGCTCACTACCTCATGTCCGTTTCTGTTCTTTCTATAATTATCATCCTTGAATAATGTATTTCCCGCATACGCCCGTCGCAGCAGGCTGGATGTGGTCATGACCATACTCATACCGATACCTCCCTGTCTGATGTCCGGACGCAGATCCGCATCTGCATCCGATGACCTTATAACCTATATGTATCATCGGCATTTTCCTCAAAAAATAAAGAGCTGCGAAATATTTCATGGATTCCCTCATATACTTGAATCAGAATCATATATCCGGGGAGCATTTCTTATGAATAAAAACACCAAGCAACCGATACATATCAACCCTGTAAAAGTCAAGCTTACTATCCTGACGCTCTGCATCTGCCTGCTGTTGACAGGTGCCTGTCATTATCTTCCGGACATCGTCAGCGTCTCGACATCCGTAAACGGACGTGACCTGCCGATCTACTGTGTGCAGACAGACAAACCGCAGATCGCACTGACCTTTGATGCGGCGTGGGGGAATGCTTCATTGCGGAAATAAAAATGCACCCCTTTGACAATCAAAAGAGCGCATCCACACATGCTATAATCCTCGAATAATATTCAAATAATCAAGACAGATTACTCTGTCCTGCTACTATTTCAGTCTATCCAACAACATCTGATAGTGTTTCTGTCCAATATGCCTGCCCGCTCGTTGCAACTCCCAAATACAACCTTTGATTTCCTCTGCCGTTAAGATGTGTTCCTCGTATGCAGATAATAAAATGCCTATGGTTCCCATAATTTTCAAGCCCATCTGAATTGAAACTGTTCTTCCTTTTGCTTCATCCATCAAAAGCATATCTGCCTGCAATTCATCCGTTAGAATAATCGCTTCGCTTTCCCCTTGATCCAAACACGATATTCGTTTCAAAAGGCTGATTGACTCCATATTCTCTACACATTTTACTTCAATAAATTTGCACTTCTTAATCTGATCTGCTTCTGTCTGAAATCGCTTATCCCTTGTTAGCTCATCATACACAGCTTGTGGTATCAAAACTGTTCCAAATAAATTCTCCAAAAGATCTAAACGATTTATTTTCAGCAAAGAAATCAATGGCGTTGTATCAGATACAACAATCATACCAATGTCTCCTTTTCTTTAAGTTGCTTAAAATTATTGAGTTCCGCATCCAAATCATCCATTGTCATATCCAAATAGGAGTAACCTAATTCATCATAAATATCTATCAGTTCCGACTTGCTGATTCCAAGAATATCCGCAGCATATCCGTGTGATATCGTCTGATTTAATATATATGGATATAACAGTAGTGCATTTCTCAGCAATTCTGTTTCCGGTTCTGTATCATTTAGATATTTTGACATTCCCACTGGAACGGTTATGGTTATAGTTTCTGTTCTAACCATCAAATCACCCCTTTCTTTTCCCTGCAATTGGTTATCATTATTATATACTTAATATATCTTAGCCGCAATCCATCATTTGTGATTTTCGTGGTGATCTGCATGATACAACGTCTGATCTGCCATCTGGAAAAGCGCTTCCAACTCATCGTTAAACTTGTAGCGAATGGTTATCTTCTGCTGATGATTCTCGTCTTTTTCCCCCACTATAATACTTTCAATCAGAGCTGTTACTGTCTGACGGTCAAGCTGTGTGAGTTTTCCATATAATAGTAGTTCCTGTATCCACGGAGAACGAAGTACCTCACTCATAGATTGTTTTTCCAGTTCTATCAGCCGGTCAAGCTGCGCCTGCAGCAGACGTTGCTTCTGTTCGTATTCCTCATGATAGCTCAGGTATTCTTCCTTCGAGATCATACGGTCCTTCCAGTCATGATAACATTCACGCTTCTGACGTTTGATCTTCTCTAAAGACTTTTCTGTCAACACACGCTGTTCTGCAAATCCGGATTTTCCCTTTCTGCCCTGTTCCAGACGTTCTACCATTCCCTGCATATCCGTAATCTGTGAGATAATCAAGTTAATGTCACCGATAATAATTTCCTGCAGTTTTTCATGATAAATCCGGTGAGACGTACAGTATTCCTTACCAGATCGGGAGTATGTACCACACTCATAGTATATGGTAGGTGATTTCTTTCCCTTTCGCTTAGCGTGTTTTTTTGCGAACGCCCGTCCACAATCTGCACACTTTAAAAGCCCTGCAAAAATACTCTCATTTGACCGGAAATCCAGATTGCGCGTCCGGACATGAAGCAACTGCTGCACACGCTTAAACTGCTCCGGTTCTATGATCGCATCATGTGTGCCCTCAACGATAATCCACTGATCCCGCGGCAATTTGTGTGCTTTTCCACGCATTCTGCGCTTTGTAGTTCCCTGTACCATGTTTCCGGCATACATCTCATTCTGCAGCATGCGATGAATCGTTGAATATGTCCAATAAGAAGTCGATGCCAGCTTATTCGAATTAGAATAATTCAGCCCTTTCAAGCGCTTGTACTCACTGGGTGAGGGAATTCCTTCCTCATTTAACCGATGAGCAATCGCAACCTGTCCCATTCCGGACAAATACAGATCAAAAACGCGGCGTACAACTGCCGCTGCATCCGGATCGATCTTTAATTTGTGTTTGTCACATGAATCCTTCATATATCCAAACGAAGTATACGCACCACAGAAATCGCCTGCACGCTGCATTGCCTTGAACGTGCTCTGAACCTTCTTTGAGATGTCCTGCGAATATGTTTCATTAATGATATTGCGTATCGGCAGAATCATATCAAAACTGTTTTCTGTATGATCCGCGGTATCTATATTGTCATTTATCGCAATAAAACGCACTCCTTTCTCCGGAAAAATACGCTGGATGTACCGTCCGCTATCCAGATAGTTTCTGCCGAAACGACTCAGATCCTTAACGATCACACAGTTAATCTTTCCTTCGCCGATATCAGACAACATACTCTGCACACCAGGACGATTAAAGTTCGTTCCGGTACATCCATCATCGACATACTCCTGCCCTATTGTGATATCTTCATGCTGCCGAAGATAATCTTCCACAATCTTTCTCTGTGATTCAATGCTGTTGCTTTCCTCTTTATCTCCGTCCTCTTTAGATAAACGTAAATATACAGCAGCTATGTACACCTTAGTTTTTGTGTCCATCTTGGCTTCTCCTTTCCTGTAAAACACCCCTCCCGACTATCGGGAGGGGCTTGTGCTCTCATTACGCTCACAAATGTTCACGAATCACCCGCTCGAACTGTGCGAGCGGGCTGTCTGTGCCGTGAAATTCCCTAGATACGATAAGCTGTTCCATTCGTGTCTCCTCCTTAAACTCTGTGTTTAAACTCTATGTCGTCGAACAAGTTTTTATGATAAAATTGTGTTCTCCCAGCGATACTCCACCGGCATATGAATCTGCACCTTCGTACTCTTACCCATACTTACAATCTCCTTTCCCCAGACTGGCACAATGCAATCATATATAATCCCCCTATTAGACAATTACACGTTGAACATTGTCAGAGACTTTTCTTTGATTATTTTTTGCTCACGAATATTTAATACGTTAAAACTAACGCTGAATAGTGATAACAGGCGTCATAAGATGCAGCCCTTTACATCTACTCCGCAAATCACGCGAAAATGTAATTGTTCCGAAATCCCGAAAATCGTTCACAGTAGCCAAATTCACACCTATGATGTGATTATATATTACAATTACCCAGTTTTCTGCATCATCCAGTTTCCTGAATTTCTTACATTGAAAGTAATGTCCCAGGTATTTCTGACACTGCTTCACCTTATCATAAGATCTACAGATGACAAAACCATTACTCCCTGCTGCTCCATAAAACGTTTGATTTCTCATCACATCTCACCTCCTTTCTATAATTGAAATGCCTCACCGCTACAATACAATCTTTGTCACGCTATAATACGTCGGTCGTTCTCCTTCTTTTGAAATTTGGTATGGCATTCGTTGCGCCTCCAAAAATTCATTCAGTTTATTGGTTGTCAGTTTCCCCTTTGTGTCTATTTTTGTTGGATCTAAAACTTCTATCAAAGGTTTGACTTTTTTATTTATAAAACAATCCCGTTCTTTCGTTCCGCGCATTTTCTCATCTGTACACCCCTCCAATAATGAAAGTAACTGTTCCATTGCTGTTTCCCTTTCTTTTCCGATATCCTGCATCGTATCCGCTCCCTTTTCCAGCCATTTTAGCTGGTCATCTATGAAAGCATGACTGTTCCCATCGCTTAGCATTTGATAAATTCTCCAGTGATATTCCGCCGCATACTGGAAATGTGCTATGGATAACTCATTGATCTGGCAAAGTTCATTCTTCCAATACACTAGTTTTTTGAATTTTGAATGATCTATCTCTTGGTAATACGCTGTAATGTACTCGTTAAGGGGCATATCTGATTTGAGATAACGGCACCACTCCGAACACACATCATATTCAGCACGAGCCTTGTTAAAAAAGACATGTGCTCCTGGATTATACAAGAACAGCGTCACTTTCTCCCCATCTTGCACGCGTTTCCTGCCCAAGCATTGTATATACGGTTCGTACAATGTCTGCTTTATGAACAGGAACTGTACTGATCCATCACGAATGCTAACGCCTGAATCCAATACGGTTGTCGATATTAAAATCTCCGGCACCAATTTATCTCCACAGACAAAATCAGAAAGATGACTATGAGCAGCTTCTGAATCGAGGAACATGACCTTTTTTTGTGGATTCAATTCTTCCATGCATTTCATGATGTTTTCCGCATCATTTTTCGAATTAACGAAAATCATGCTTTTTTTCGAGGATTTCACCATAGTTGAATAAACTTCCTCTTCGCTTTTAGCCAAAACCACATTCAAATAATCATAAGCTTTTTTTACAACCACTTCCCGCCAATCATGTTTTTGCGGTGGTTCTGTCCATGATTTAAATAAGATTTTACTCGGATAGCGTTCTAATATTCTCTGCAACAAAGGTCTGACATTCTCCATCGTTCCGGATAAAAAAACGCACATTTTGTAGGCGAACTTTTTAGCCAATGCATGTAACGATATCGACGTATTGCAATTGAATTCGGAATCCTGCAGGAAATAATGCACCTCGTCAGCAATCCAAACATCATAGCCCGTCAATACGTCATCCTGATTTTGCAGTAATTTTAGTTCTAAATTTTGATACGTCATGATCGTTATTCGGCTATGCAATTCGTCCATGTCCTGCATATTCTGCAAACACAGTCTCTTCAAATCTTGCTCGTACTGATTGAGCAAAGCCCAACGAGGTAATGTGATGAGGATCTTTTTTCTTTGTTCAATACACAAAAAAGCGCATAACTTGAAGATCAAAAAATACGTTTTTCCTGCCCCTGTCTGTGCGGAAATCATAATTTTTGAATTTTGTTCCGACCACTCGATCATATCTTGTTTTTCGATGCTATCTGCGATATACTTCATGTGTTAGTTCCTCCTGATTGATGATACAAAAAGTATAACGCCAACACCGCTATAAATCATTAACCAGTCCAGCAAGTAGCTACCTCTACCTACTTTCCAATTCAGAAAGAAGAAGATTATATGGATTACATCTCAAACTTTAGAAACAATGTCAAAAAACTCCTAAAAGAAAAAGCTTTAACACAAGCAACCTTAGCCAACAATTTATTCATAGGTGAATCCACGATGACTAAATTACTAAAACTTCCCACACCAATAAGGTGTGTTGAACCTTGAAAATTCAATATTTCAGCCAATAAAAAAGGCATAAACCGATTCCGTTTGGTATAATGGAGTTGACTAGAAACCATTTTACAAAGGAGATTTATGCCATGTCCAGTATACCACAAAACTATTCCGATGAGAAAGCATTCGTTGACTGTGTTCAGAGATTTTTTTCAAAATATCATGTTGGAAAGCTTCTTGCCAAATGTAATGGGATGAAAGAAAA
>JBNMHW010000039.1:0-23206 GCA_050872965.1 bacterium
GTATACCCGGCTGATCAGATTTTTCTGCAACTGCATAAATATAAATGCCGTTTGTGATATCCGGATCATCACCCGCGTCCTTTTTCACCGCACAGCGTACCTTGCCATCCATTCTGGATATCTGTTCGATATCGAGAACCAGCCGGATCCCTTTTGGTGTGTCCAGCGTCACCTCCGTCACAGTCCCACCTGTGACCAACATCTGCGTTGCGGCTGCCGCTGCCGCCGCTGCACAGCTTCCGGTCGTGTAACCGAAACGAAGTCCCTGCTCATTTTTCGGTAACGTGCTGCTCATCGTCATTCTCCTTTTAAAAGTTCATATACCTCAGATAGTTTTCCTCAAACTCCGGCTGATCTGCCAGCACGATCTGCCTGCACTGCGCGAGCAGCCGCTGACAGCGGGTATCGACCGGCGCATGCATCCCTGCATAGACAGCGCCTGCCAGACTGGTATTACCGACTGCACGGATCCGCCCGGTAAACTGCTCCGGCAGCAATCCGGTGCGTACTGCAGCCTGTTCATCCATCCGCACACCAAATCCTCCTGCCAGATACACCTGTGACACATCCGCTGCCGTGATACCCGCTGCTGACAGCAGCGCCTCGACTCCTGCGCGGATCGCACTCTTGGCAAGCTGGAACGCACGGATATCTCCCTGCGTAAAACAGATCTGATCTCCGTTCCCGTTTTTTGCAAGTGCATAACCTTTTTCACGATCATCCCCGGATACATACAATCCTGTCTCATCTATGATGCCATGTGTCAACAGTTCACTCACCAGTTCGAGCACGCCGCTGCCGCAGATACCGGCCGGCGGTGCATCCGCAATCGTGCGTAATACCGGCTGCCCTGATTCTCCCAGATGCACACCACAGATCGCTCCCGGAATACTCGGACAGCCACAGCTGATGCCTCTGCCCTCAAAAGCAGGTCCGGCTGCTGCACTCGTCACATAGATACTGCCATCATGACGCAATGCCATCTCCCCATTCGTTCCGACATCGAGCAGCAATGCGCTCTCCTGACCATGATCCATTCCCAGTGAAAGCATGCCGGATACAATATCACCGCCTACAAATGCACATACCGCAGGCAGGATCTCTACCGGACATATTAATTGCGTATCACCCAGAATACGCAGGGCATCAGCCCGGATCAGACCGGCGTTTACCGGCTCGAACGGCGCTCTGCCCAGCGTCTCACACGAATATCCCATGAGCAGATGCACCATGGTCACATTCGCCGCGATCATGATCCTGTGTATCTCCTGTACGGACACGCTGCTGTGTGCACACAACTGTCTGATCAGTTCCCTCACATCCTCCTGCAGCAGTTCCTGAAGGCG
Source organism: bacterium (assembly GCA_050872965.1). GTDB lineage: Bacteria > Bacillota > Clostridia > Lachnospirales > Lachnospiraceae > W0P33-017. The sequence goes on from JBNMHW010000039.1 coordinate 1,347, forward strand.
CGTGCGCCTGCCAGCCACCGATGCCTCCATCCGGCTGAGCACATCTGCACCATAATCCCTGCCCCGGTTCACGGCTGTCACCGTATATGTTTCATAGACTTTTCCATTCGTACATCCACACAGACACGCTGCCAGTGTCGTTGTACCGATATCAACTGCCACGATGTATCCACCCGGATCCGGTGCACAATCTGCCGGCGGTTCATTTTTTACCTGCTGATGCCCGCTCACATCTGCACTGGTCGCGATCTGCCGGTCTGCTTTTGCAAGTATACGGATACGCAGATTGCTCTCCGGACGCGCCACACATGCCAGACGAACCCCCGATTCCAGTTCGCGTGTGGTCAGATACTGCTCATCCGTCTGCGTCACAGGCAGTTTCCCGCTCACGACACGGATCTTACATTTTCCGCACCGGCCGCTGCCGCCACACGGAGCATCCACCCGGATACCGTTTTCCCGCAGTGTATGCAGAAATGGCTCACCCGGTACACATGTGATCTTTTTTCCCCGATCCTCCACGACGATCTGTATCTGCTTTTTTGACATTTTCCGCGACTCCTTTTGCATGCCTTCGCATGCCCCGTCTGTATCTCTCATCATACAATCCGAACGCTCACAACTACTGCAGTCATGTCCCGCCGCAAACCGGTATTCTTTATCATCCAGCAGCAGTACATAACCCATCGATTTTTCCGGTTGCAGCATTCCCCCTGCGGTCAGATGCACATCAAAATCTGCCTCTGCCGTAAACTGTCCGCAGATCCAGCCCTGTGCCTGCTCCGGCAGCCGGGCATACGGCTCCATCCGCTCACGTACTCCCAGACGATGGTCTGTGCACCATTTTCGCAACAGTTCCTGCAGATTCCGGTCAGCGGCAAACAGCCATGCATTCAATATTGCATCTGCCACCAGTGCCCGCAGATGTTCTCCCTGCGCACCCAGTCGTTCCACATATGCTTCTCCCTCCGCGCCGAGCGTCAGAACAACAGCCAGCAGATCCTGACCACGGCCAATGCCGTGCTCCTCAAATATCCCATCTGCACACAGCCGCCGTACATAGGCAGCCGGCACGACCAATGACTCCAGCCGTTCCATTTCCGAACAATAGATCTCATATAGATCACCACTGCTGTGATACACTCCTGCTTCCGGTATCTGTGTCCGGTCACCGAGCATCTGTTTTACCGACTCATAAGACGGACCAGCCGTCAATAATATCCTGCTCATTCTACTGTTCCGTTTTTTGCTCGATCCAGTTTCCGACGATCTTCGTCAGTTCCATCCGCTGCCCGATAAAACTATGGTTCGCATCGATCGTCACATAAGAAAACCGGCTGCTGTCTGCATCCAGCTTGTCCGCTAAGGGCTTCAGCATCAGATCCGGCGGTGCGATGGTATCATGTTTTGCCTCAACTAAGAGTACATCGTGATCGATCAGCTTCTCGTAGTCATTGCATACGCCCAGATAATGATAGTTTTCCAGTGCATTTTCGTACACTTCACTTGCGGAATTCATCTTCAGGCACTGCCCTTCCGTCTCGATCATCAAAAATAAGTCTTTCTCCAGATGATACCGGAATGCTGCTCCGATATCGTATGCTGCCATGGCGGCCACGCCTTTGATAAAAGGCAGTTCCTTGGTCGCATTCAGCACGGTCATACCGCCCATACTGTGTCCGACGAAGAATATATGCTCCGTATCAATATCATATTGCTCTGCGATCGCCGGATTATGCGCCCATTTTGCGACCGCGATCAGATCGTCTTTCAGATTGGTGAATAAATAATTGCCTTCGCTGCCCCATGCTCCTCTGTGATTCATATGGATCACAACACATCCCATCCGCATGAGTGCGAGCTCCAGATCATTATTTGTCGTGTAGCCCGGAAATCCATGTGACATGATCACCGTCGGATAAGGCTTCTCATATCTGTGATCCGGTGTCAGCAGATATCCGTACAGATGGCAGCCACCGCTGATGATGTTCAACTCCTGGATCTGCGGAAATGACTCCGGTCCCTGAAATTCTAATTCTTTAAATGCATTTTCTGCGTTCATCCTGTGTGATTCTCCTTCTCTATTTGCAAAATTTAGATAATTGCGAAACTACTTAACCATAGCTGGCGGCCCGATCACAGCAGTATCCCGATCAGATTGCTGCAATCGCAGCCGCCAGCCCTGCACTACATATTTCACTGAACGGCAGCGCGAGCAAAGCATTTTTGTGAAATATATATTCACAGGAATCCCTTCAGTACATCGGCTGTCATCGTAAAGGGATAATTTTTCAGCTTTGCCGGATTAGACAACAGCATCTGCGTATCCCGCTCCCACAGTTCCGGTGCGATCTGCGGATGCCCGATTAGCTGCTCCAAATAATCGCAGAACGCATCCACACCGGCAAATCCCAGCAATTCCATCACACGTTCTACATCACTGCGATTCTCATAAGCGCGCAGAAAACCGGGCAGGAAATATCCGACTGCCTTGCCATGCGGCACACCCATCTCATAAGTAACGGGATAGCTCAGACCATGCGGAATACTCGTTCCGGTATGCGTGATCGCGATACCTGCGATGACAGATGCCCGCATAAATGTATCAAACACCTCATCAGACAGGCTAAGATGGTCATCTGCGCCTGCTGCCTCCGGTAATAATTCTTTTTTGACTGATCCCCACACACGCAGACCCTCTGCGGAATACATGCGGTTCATCACATTCGCGTTCGTATTCAAATACGACTCGATCAGATGTGCCAACGCATCTACACAAGTGCTCACCATATTGGCATAGGATGAAGTCTTCAGATAACCGGCATCCACAAATGCTACCTGAGCAAACAGATGCTGTGCGATCGACTGCTTGGTATGTCTGCTGTGCAATGTCAGTATTGCATACGGTGTGACCTCTGATCCGGTGCCGGATGTCGTCGGCACTGCCGCGATCGGATAGCCTTCCATCGGTGTCTTATCATACAGGTGCTTCTCTGCCTCCGGGATCGCCTGCGGATTTTTCGTCAGGATTGAGATCGCCTTGGACGCATCCATCGGTGAACCGCCACCGATCGCCACGAAAAAGTCTACCTGTTCCGCTACCGCGATCCCGGCTGCCTTTGCTACAGTCTCTACAGACGGATTCTCCTCTATCTCGTCAAAGACCACATACGGCTGACCATTTTTCTTCAACGCATCCTCCACATCTGCGAGTGAACCGTTGACACGGCTGGAGTGCCTTCCGGTCACGACCATTGCCTTGCTGCCCAGCGCACGCAGCTCCTCTGCATGTGTCCTCACACATCCTCTTTCAAATAAAACCTTTGTCGGCATATATAATTGCATGGTAAATCCTCCTTTGCACATTCATAGCTATCATACAACAGAAACGAATCGCCGTAAATATTTTTTCCTTCTGTAATTTTCATCTGCAATTTTCATCTTCCTCTTTTTTTCCAAAAAAAATGTGCTAAAATAGCAGACGAAAAATGTTACACGGAGATGTTTGCTTTATGGAAAAAGATCTTACAAACGGAAAAATCACACCACAACTGATCCAGTTCACGATTCCGCTCATTCTGGGGAACCTGTTCCAACTCACCTACAACGCGGTAGATAGCATCATCGTAGGCAGATATGTCGGTAAGGAAGCACTGGCGGCTGTTGGCATCTGCAATCCCATATCCACGCTGTTTATTTTATTTCTAAATGGTCTGTGCATGGGTGCAGGCATTCTCATGGGCAACCAGTTTGGTGCTAAAGACTATGACAAACTGCATCGGCAGATCAGTACCACTATGCTGTCCGGCTGCGTCTTTTCGCTCCTGTTGTCCGCACTGTGTATCCTTCTGGCACATCCGATCCTGACCCTGATGCAGGTAGATTCTTCCATCCTGCACATGACGGCTGCCTATCTGCGCATCATATTTTCAGGATTGTTATTTACATTTATGTATAACTGCTTTGCAAGCATATTGAGGGCACTCGGAGACAGCCGGTCACCTCTGTATTTTCTGATTATCAGCGCCGTGATCAACATCCTCGGTGATCTGTTTTTTGTGTTATATCTACATATGGGAAGTAACGGTTGCGCGATCTCCACCGTTTTTAGCGAACTGCTCTCATGCGTATTCTGTTTCGTTTATATCCAAAAATGTATCCCCATCCTGCGACTCGGCAAAAGATGGTTTGTGTTCGACGCTTCCCTGCTGCGCAAAACGATCTCCTTCGGATGGGCATCCGCCATGCAGCAGGCTACTGTACAGATCGGCAAGCTGTGTATTCAGGCTCTCGTAAATTCCATGGGTGTCTCTGTAGCAGCCGCATTTGCAGTCGTAAACCGTATTGATGACTTTGCCTACACACCGGAGCAGAACATCGGGCATGCCATGACCGCACTGATGGCACAGAGCAAGGGAGCCGGGAAAAAAGATCGTTTAAAGGAAGCATTCCGATGCGGCATGCGCATAGAGATATTCTATGGCATCCTGATATTTCTCGTCTGCTTTATGTCCGCTTCACCACTCATGCGACTGTTCACTGATGACACAGAGGTATACAGACACGGCGTGATCTACCTTCGTCTGATATCTGCCATGTATCTGCTCCCCGCCATAACCAACGGACTTCAGGGATATTTCCGTGGAATCGGCGATCTGAAGATCACTCTGATCAGCAGTTTTGTCAACATGGGTGTGCGTGTAGCTGCCGCATACATTCTCGTATCGGTCTGCTCCTTACAAATAGAAGCCCTGCCATACTCATACCTCGCCGGATGGATCGGTATGCTGATTGCAGAGCTTCCGCTACTCATAAAAAATTATGAACATCTATAAAATTTTTCTGTCAATGTGCAAAGATCACCTGGATCTCTGTTCCCTCACCGAGACGACTCTCCACCTCGAGCTTCGCATCGTGCTGTTCGACAATATGCTTGACGATCGCCAGCCCCAGTCCGGTGCCTCCGGTCGACTTGGAACGGCTCTTATCCACACGGTAAAAACGCTCGAAGATCCGCTCCTGATCCTCCTGCGGGATACCGATTCCGGTATCCTTTACCGATAATACGACATGATCCTGCGATTTTGTGACCCATACACTCACACTGCCGCCGGCATTGTTATAACGGATCGCATTGTCACACAGATTGTAGACGAGTTCCTCCATCATTTCCCGATTCGCATTCACCGTACAGCTCGTACCATACAGCGCGATCGATACATCATGCTTTTCGCCGTTGATCTGCAGCATATCGACACAGGTGCGGGCAATCTCGTACAAGTCTACATCCTGCGTCATGAGCGTCTGCTCGGATACGTCCAACTCTGAAAGACGGATGATATCATTGATCAGGGTGAGCAGCCGCATGGAATTTTTATGGATCTCAGCCGCGAAACGGACAACATCCGCATCCGTCGCCATCCCATTCTCGATCAGTTCCGAATAACCGGAGATCGATGTCAGCGGTGTCTTCAGCTCATGTGATACATTCGCCGTGAAATCCTGCCGCATCTTCGCATTTTTAATAATGTCCTCATGCTGCTTGCGGATCTTCGTCGTAAACGGGATCATCTCTTTGTAGACGGTCATCGAGTCCAGATGATCCATGTCATTTGCCATGCGCTCGATCGGCTCTAACAACTGCATCGTGAGATAATGTGACAATATCAGCCCGATCGCAATGAGTACAACACCGATCCCTGCGATCCAGGGAAAAATACTGGCGAACACCGCCCAGATACTGCCGCTCTCCTTGCCTACACGCAGCACCGATCCGTTATCCATACGAAGTGCATAATAAAACAGGCTGCGGTCGATCGTATCCGAATGACGGATTGCTTCCCCATAGCCTTTCTTTAACGCCTCTGCGATCTCCGGACGATTCTCGTGATTGTCCATATCCGCCGCATCCGCCTGACTGTCATACTGCACCGAGCCGTCCGGATCGATCAGTGTAATACGGATATCCGTATCCGATAAGGTATACTCCTGCACAACTGTCAGATCATCAAATACCTTAGCATGCTGCAGCACATATGTATAAGAACGCAGATCAGCCAGCACTTCTTTTTTAAACAATTCGTAATATGCCATCGTAGCCAGAACGAGTGTCAGCACGACTGACATCACGGTCAACAGCACAAAACGCGCATTGATCTTCTTCTTCATCTTTGCTCAACTCCATACAACACGATTACCGGATCACTACTCCAGACGATAGCCGACGTTACGCACCGTCTTGATATGATTGCCGTACTCACCGATCTTCTGGCGCAGTGTCTTGATATGCATGTCAAGTGTGCGGCTCTCGCCCTCGTAATCGGTTCCCCACACCTTATTCATCAGTGTCTCTCTCTGGAGCACGATACCTGCATTCTGCATGAAAATACGCAGCAGTTCAAACTCCTTGAATGTCAGTTCGATCGTCTCACCCCCGATGCTGACACGATGTTTTTCCAGATTCATCTGCAGATCCTGAAATTGTAAAACAGCATCCTCCTGCAGACCGCTGCTGCGGCGAAGCAATGCCTTGACACGCGAGATCAGCTCCATCACGCCAAACGGCTTGGTCAGATAGTCATCTGCTCCCTGATCGAGTCCTTTGACCTTGTCGATCTCTGTCGTCTTGGCTGTCACCATAATGATCGGCAGTCTGCGTGTATCTACACGCGCACGCAGATCCTTCAAGATATCGAGCCCGTCCCGATCCGGCAGCATAATGTCGAGCATCACCAGATCCGGCAATACCCGTTCGATCCTTTTGTAAAAATCTCCGGCGCAGGCAAAATCCTCCACCTCATAACCGGAATTTTTCAATGCAAAGCTCTCGATCTCCCGAATATTCTGATCATCCTCTACTACATAAATCGTTGCCATGTTCTCATTCCCTTTTTATTTTTTATTATGTGACTATCCAGAACCCGTTAGAATAAGGGAAACTGATACGTCATGCTTTTTTGCGAATATATGGGTGGCGTTCTGAATAGTCACCCTTGACTTAATAGGTATTTCTCCTTATATACCCGGTACATCTGTGCAAACTGGGGATCCTCGGTCTTGACCTGTCCAAGATATTTGTGCACATCGTGTTCCTTCTCATTCATCTGGATGACTGCCACTGCAATGTTCGAACAATGATCAGCAATCCGCTCATAGTTCGTCACAATATCAGTCAGTGCAAATCCTAACTCGATCGTACACTTTCCCTTTGCCAGACGCTTGATATGGCGCGAACGGATCTCCTCCTTGAGATCGTCGATGACTTCCTCTAACGGCTCGACCTTGGCAGCTTCAGCCGCATCCTCATTCTCAAACACATCAAAAGTCAATGACAGGATCTCGTTCATCGCTGACGAAAACAGTTCCAGTTCTGCCTGCGCTTTTTTTGAAAAATCAGCCTTTTCTTTTTTCATGCGCTGTGCGTTCTGTGCCAGATTCACCGCATGATCCGCCATACGCTCCAGATCACTGATACTGTGTAGTAAAGTCGTCAACACATGATTGTCATGCTCTGAGAGCGGTTTTGCACACAACTGTACCAGATAGGTCCCCAACACATCCTCATACTGATCGACGCGATCCTCAATATCACAGATCAGCGCTACCTTATCCTTATCATAATCCTGATACAGCGGAATCGCAAGTGTTAATGCTTCCCGTACAAGTTTTGCCATATCAACGGCCGCCGCCTTGGACTGTGCGACCGCAAATGCAGGATGCTCGAGGAAACGCTCATCGAGCAGTTTCATGCCACCGTCCTCTGTTGCAGTCTGCTGCGTCGGAACAGCCTTTTTTGCCCGCTGATCCGGGATCGTGAGTATGGCCAGACGCTCCAGCCCCTTGGAGAAGGGCAGCAATACGACCGTCGCCGCGACATTGAATGCCGTATGCACGACCGCGATGCCGGCCACATTTGCAGCCGAATCCAAAAATGTAAAATGGAGGAACGCATTCAACGTATAGAATACGACCATAAACAGTGTGGTTCCTATGATATTGAAATACAGATGGACCAGTGCCGCACGCTTGGCATTCTTGCTGGCTCCGATCGAAGAGATCAGTGCCGTCACGCACGTACCGATATTCTGTCCCATGATGATCGGTATCGCCGCTCCGAAGCTGACTGCACCGGTCGCACACATCGCCTGTAAGATACCGACGGAAGCCGATGAACTCTGGATGATCGCCGTCAGCACAGCACCGACGAGCATTCCGAGAAACGGATTTTTGAACGCTACAAACAGATCGGTGAACGCCGGTACATCTGCCAGTGGCTTGACCGCTCCGCTCATCGTCTCCATTCCGAACATGAGCACGGCAAAGCCGAGCATGATCGTTCCAATATCTTTTTTCTTCTCATCTTTTAAAAACAGCAGAAAAATGACACCGATGAGTGCCAGTATCGGTGAAAATGAGCTGGGCTTTAACAATTGAATAAAAATACTGTCGCCCTGCACACCCGAAAGACTTAAGATCCACGAAGTGATCGTCGTACCGATATTCGCACCCATGATGATGCCTACCGCCTGCGACAGCTTCATGATCCCGGAATTGACAAAACCGACGACCATGACCGTCGTCGCTGATGAGCTCTGGATGACTGCCGTCACGGCAGCTCCGAGCAATACCGCGCGGATCGGCGTACTCGTCAGTTTTTCCAATATCTGTTCGAGACGGCTGCCGGCCATCTTCGCCAGTCCGTCTCCCATCGTGTTCATTCCGTACAAAAACAGTGCCAGCCCACCCAGCATGGTGAGCAATCCAAAAATGTCCATGATTTTCTCCCTAATTATCTCTTGTGTTTTACGTTGTCTGTTTTATCGTAAAACATCTATGTAAAATACAAGGATAATCTATGTAAAATCTATGTAAATTTTTAAAGAATCCACTGTTTAAGACACATGATCCTCATACCAGTAACCCAGCCATACGATTCCAACACATGCTGCTGCAAGAAGCAATATTTTTGCAAATAAGATCAGACTGTCTACACTTAACATAGTAATTCCTCCTTCTACATGCTTTTTATTCATGTTCTCCGGTTAATGAAAAGATTACCCATCCGGCAATGTTCGTTGCATGATCTCCGATCCGCTCAAAATATTTTGCCACCATGAGCAGATCTGTGGCCTGCTCGCCGTCACTCGTTCCGGTTCGCAGTTCCTCGATGATCTTCTGTTTTACCTTGTCAAACAGTTCATCTACGATATCATCTGCTGCGATCACTTCCCGCGCCAGTACGGCATCCCTGTTGACATATGCATCCACGCTGTTTGTCACCATTTTGGTAGCTTCTGCCGCCATCTGTTCGATGTCTGTGATCTCCTGCAGATAAGGTTTTCCGGCCATGCGCACGGTGAGCTCCGAGATATCCTCCGCATGATCTCCGATCCGCTCCATATCTGTGATCATCTTCATGGTCGCTGATACGATGCGCAGATCCTTGGCTACCGGCTGCTGCATGAGTAACAGCTTGTAACACATCTGCTCGATATTTCTCTCCTGAGTATCAATCTCATAATCGCTGGCGATGACCTCTTCTGCTAACTGCACGTTCTGTTCTGCAAGCGCCCTGATCGCCATGCTGATCGTATTCTCGATCATACAGCCCATCGTGATCATCTGATCATTGAGCTGTTCTAACTGTTTTGTAAAATTTACTCTCGGCATCTTATCTATCATCTCCTTCTATTCTGTCGCTATACAAGATATTCCACATTAGCCGAAACGTCCGGTGATATAATCCTCGGTACGTTTATCCTGCGGCATAGAGAACAGTTTTTCCGTACTGTCATACTCTACGACCTCACCGAGCAGGAAAAATGCCGTGCGGTCAGAGACACGTGTTGCCTGCTGCATATTATGTGTCACCATGATGATCGTATAATCTTTTTTCAGTTCCAGTACCAGATCCTCGATCTTGGATGTCGAGATCGGATCGAGCGCGGATGTCGGCTCATCCATCAGGATTACCTCCGGATTGACGGCCATTGCACGTGCGATGCATAATCTCTGCTGCTGTCCTCCGGACAACCCAAGTGCTGACTTTTTCAATCGATCTTTCAGTTCATCCCAGATCGCAGCCTGACTGAGCGAATGCTCCACGATCTCATCAAGCTGGGTCTTATTTTTAATACCGTGTGTACGCGGTCCGTAAGCGATGTTATCATAGATACTCATCGGGAACGGATTCGGATTCTGGAATACCATGCCGACACGTCTGCGCAGCAGGTTGACATTCATTCCGTTAAAAATATCCGTATCATTCAGCAATACGTTTCCTGTGATCCTGCAGTTTTCCACCAGATCATTCATTCTGTTGAGAGTCTTCAAAAATGTCGATTTTCCGCATCCGCTGGGACCGATAAAGGCGGTCACTTCATGCTCCGGTAAAGTCATATTTATGTTTTTCAGTGCATGAAAATCACCATAATACAGATCCAGATTTTCGACGGTAAATTTATCTGCCATGTCTGTGCTCCTTCTTTATATTCGTACTAATCATTTTGTCTGCCCTTCACGATCCTGCCTGCGATAAAGTTGATCACAATGACCAGTACCAGCAGTACGACCGCAGTCGCATATGCCTGATCGGTATTGAGTCCCTCTTTGGAGAGCAGATACATGTGCACGGCCAGTGTACGTCCGGAATTAAACAGCGAGTTCGACGCTTTGGCGACCGTACCTGCCGTATAGATCAGTGCTGCCGTCTCTCCGACGATACGTCCAACGGCGAGCACGATTCCGGAAAAGATACCGGGTAATGCAGCAGGAAGCACGATGCGGAAGATCGTACGCAGCTTGCCGGCACCGAGTCCAAAACTGCCTTCACGATACTTCTTCGGTACAGCGACCAGTGCCTCTTCTGTCGTACGCATGATGACCGGCAGTACCATGATCGCCAGCGTGAGTGCACCGGATAGGATCGATGCCTCGAAAAACTGATTGAAGAACAGCATTCCGAACAATCCATATACAATGGAAGGAATACCGGTCAGTGTCTCTGCCGTCATACGGATGACCGGTATGAAACGATTCTTTGTATTTGCATATTCCACCAGATAGATCGCTGCTCCGATGCCACAGGGGATCGCCAGCAATAATGTGAGGAATGTGATCTCTAAAGTATTGATGAGTGCCGGAAGCATGGATACGTTTTCTGAATCATACTCCCAGGAAAACAATTCCGGTGTCAGATGCGGTACACCTTTCACCAATATGTATACGACCAGAAAGCCAAGTACCAGCGTCGTAAGCACCGCAGCCACGATCGTGATCGCACGCAGAATATGTGCTTTGATCATATTTCTCGCGATGATCTTTTCATATGACTTTTCATCACAGGCAACCGTTGTCATGACTCACTTACCACCTTTCGTTTTACCAGACTGAAACTGATGTTGATGATGAGAATAAATACAAAGAGCACAACACCGGTCGCGATCAGTGCTTTTCGGTGCAGATCCTGTGCATAGCCCATCTCGATCACGATATTTGCTGTCAGTGTACATACACCCTTGAGCAGTTCATTCGGTGCACGCATAACCGGCTGGTTACCTGCTACCATGATCACTGCCATCGTCTCACCGATCGCACGTCCGATACCCAGTATCACACCTGCGAAAATACCGGACTTTGCGGCCGGCAGCACCATACGGTATACACTGCGCTCATGTGTTGCCCCAAGAGCCAGAGAACCTTCATAATAGCTTTTGGGTACGGCGCGGATCGCAGATTCTGAGACATTGACGATCGTAGGGAGGATCATAATTCCAAGTAAGATGCTCGCCGTCAGAATACTGTAACCCTTGCCGCCGATCGTATTCCGTACAAACGGTACGAGCACGACCAGGCCAAAAAAGCCATACACAACGGAGGGGATTCCTGCCATCAGTTCTACGCCGGTCTTGATCACCGGATACCATCTTGCCGGACAAAATCTGGCGAGAAAGGCTGCTGTCAGTATGCCGATCGGCACACCGATAATGATCGCTCCGGCCGTAACATACAGGCTGCCGAGTATCATCGGCAGGATGCCATAGTCACCGTTTCCGGGCCGCCAGGTCGTTCCGAACAGGAACTTGAACAATCCGATCTCGCGGATACCCGGCATACCATTTGCAAACAAAAAAATGCAGATCAGCCCCACCGCAAGTATGCTGATACATGCGGTGGCGAAGAATACTGCTTTCATGATCTTCTCTTTTACCATTCTGTGCGCTCTCCCTTAAAGATCGCTGCGATGTCGTCGGTTGTCAGATCTGTGATGTCATTTGCGTTGTTTACGATCACGCAGATACCATCCATTGCGATAGAGGTAGGTGTCAGACCTGCTTCCAGCTCGCTGTCCTTGAGATCACGGCTGGCCATTCCGATATCGCATGTTCCGTCGATTGCCTGAGTCATACCGGTTGTAGAATCACTCTCCTGCAGTTCGATCTCTGCGCCGCTGTTAATAGCCAGATAAGCCTCCTGCAGTTTCTCCATAACAGGTGTTACAGAAGATGAACCTGCAACTACGATCTTGCCGGTAGCTCCGTTGCTCTCAAATGCAGGTGCATTGGCATCGATCGCGATATAACCCTTATCCTCGATCACTGCCTGTCCGTCTGCACTCATGATGAAGTTGATAAAATCCTGTGCTACATCAGATACCTGATCCTGGGTAGCGATATTGAATGGTCTGGAAAGTGCATAGCTGCCATCCTTTACGTTATCTGCGGTAGGCTCTACACCACCGACATTGACAGCCTTTACGGTGTCATTCATGGAACCCATGGATGCATAGCCGATCGCATTCTCATCTCCTGCAACAGTTGTCATCATGACCTCTGTGCTGTTGGTGATGATCGCTTCTACAGTTGTCATATCCTGATCGTCTACCTTGACTCCGGTCAGCTCGATAAACGCGCCTCTCGTACCGGATCCGTCCTCTCTGGATACGACGGTGATCTCATTTCCTGCCAGAGAGCTGGCTGCATCTGCGCTTGTGTCCGCTGTGGTATCCTGCTTGGAACCACATCCGGTCATCATGGAAATAGCTAAAGTAGCCATTAAGATCGTTGCCAGTAATTTCTTTTTCATTTCTTTCTTCCTCCAAAATTAAATATCTTTGTTTTGTTTACAGGCTATATCTTAATGCTCCCATGTAAAATCCATTACCATTAAAATGTAAAAAGAACGTAAAAAAGACGTAAAAAAATGTCTGCCGGATCTGGCAGACATTTTCATTTCTTCATATACCATATGTATTTGATTGTTATTTCTGCTGATCCTTCAGCAGATATTTTTTCTCATAATCCTCGATCTTCATCGGTCTGCCAAAGAAATAGCCCTGGAAGACATCGCAGCCGATCTGTGTCAGGAAATCCACATGTTCTTTGGTCTCTACGCCTTCCGTAATGACAGGCATATCCAGTTCCTTGGCCAGCGCCACGATCATCTTTAAGATCGTACGGCTGCGCTCCTCCCGCTCACTCTCACGCAGGAAATCCATATCGATCTTCAGGACATCCACACAGATATCCTTTAACATATTGAGCGACGAATAGCCGCTGCCAAAATCATCCATCTCTACGATAAATCCAGCCGCACGCAGCTTTTTGATAAGTTTTAACTGCTTTGGTACATCTGTCATCATCGCAGTCTCTGTGATCTCCAGCTTCAGATTTTTTGGCTCGATCCCATAGCGATGCACCAACGTGCTGAACTCCTTATAGATATCCACAAAAAAGAAATCCTTCGGCGAGATATTTACAGACAGATAGCGGTCTGCATATCCTTCTTCCTTCCACTTTTTCAACTGCTGGCAGGCGAGTTCCCACACATGCAGATCCAGTTTCACGATCAGGCCGTTACGCTCAAACGAATTGATAAATGCCCCCGGCAGCAACAGCCCGCGTCTCGGATGATTCCAGCGGACCAGAGCCTCTCCACCGGTACATGCTCCGTCCACCGTGATCTGCGGCTGTACATACAGCTCGATCTCCCCCTCACGGATCGCACGATCGAGTCCCATTGACAACTCCTGCTCTTCCAATACATGATGGCGCAGCGTCTCGTCATAATAGGCCACCAGCTTCTGATAATCACCCTTGATCGTCTCCAGTGCGAACATCGCACGGTCACACATCACAGAGATCGGCAGTTTCATATCATCGATCTCATAGACGCCGAGATAGACCTTCAACGGATAGGAGATCTCATTGGCGATCTTCATCACCTCGGTCGTTTTTTCCGCAAACTTCATCTCACGGTAATCACGCTTGCGCATGAGCAGTGCAAACTGATCATTCACCAAACGTCCGTATATCTCACCGCTGATCGTCTGTGCACGGAGCGCATTCGCAATATCGATCAGCAACTGATCTGCTGCCTTGCTTCCAAACACGTCATTGATCATCTTGAAATTGCTGACATCCGAACATATCATCAGATAATGCTCATCCGGATGCAGCTTCAGGCAGCGCTGTGCCTGCTTATAAAAATATTCCCGGTTGTAGAGTCCTGTCAGATAATCATGGGTCGCCGCATGGCGCTCACGCAGCAGGTTCTCAATCTCCTCGGTACGCTCCTGTATATTCAGATAACAGCCGACGTAGCGTTCTTTTTCATCTAACAGACGCCGGTATTCTACCTTCAGGTATTGTTTTGCTCCGTCATAGTCCCTCGTCCAGTCATAGATAAAATTCTCATCCATCGACTGATAATGCTGTCGGCACCACTCTCCAAACAGTTCCTCAAAGTGCATCGCATCCTCAGCATGCAGATCCAGCATCTTCATCACACAGTCATTCGCATAGATCGCACAATTGTCGGCATCCGCCACGATCACACCATCCTGCATCTCATCAACTGTCATGCCAAGTGTCCGGCTCACCAGTGCATGCGGCATAAACGCTACCGCATAATAGTAGATCGCCACCGCCGCAAATGGAAATCCAAGGACAGAAAAATCAACCAGTGTCCGAAAGATCAGATGCATCGCATCCAATATGACCACGAGACTCAGGATCACCATTACATGATCATATTTCACCTTATACATGTGCGGAACATGGATCCGCTTGTCTATCAGGATCACTGCAATAACCGCTACGAGCAGATACGACCAGCCCAGATGAATCCGGAATCCGGCGAGCGGATCATATGCCCAGTATAAAACATCGCCCCGATACACCGCCCGGATACGGTATGCGTGCTGCAGCAATGGATTGAGCAGTAACTGAATCGAGTCTGCCGCGCAGATCGAAAAAAGAATCGCCGGATGAACATATCGCTCGAAATGATACGCACAATAATCATTCGCAAACCAGATGATCGCGGCCAGCAGCCAGTCGATCGACACGAAAAACACAGCAAACGAAATATTTGCTACGATCTCCTCTCCTGCGGCCAACTGCACAATGCTCGCCAACACCGACACGCATGCCCAGCCCATGACCCAACGGATATCCCGTGCGATCTTCTTCCTATTATAAAATGCCCGGATCAGAAAACCAATCAAAGCAATTGTGATCAGCGCATACGCGATCTCATACCCCAGCTTCATAGTCATAGATGAATCCTCCATCTGGTTGCTTACTATTACTTTTATATTAGCAAAAAAGCGCCCAAATGTCCACAATCAACACATTACACACGATACGATTTCCCATTTTTCATGCGCGCTGCAAAGCCTGATCCCTCCTGCCACGGTCTGCACATGCCCTCTATGCAGTCCCATGAAAAGCAGACATCCTGATCCTGATTGTTCCGGCAGCGCTCCACGCCGGAATTACAGTCGATCACAGAGAAATGATAGCCCTTGCGGATGCATTCCTCCATGATATCATAGGTCATGCCGTTATCATATAAATGGTAAAAATAATCCTTGTATGCCGCATACTCATCTCCCGGGAAAAGGCTGCACATCGCATCCCAGTTGTACTCCGTCAGATGCAGCTCGATCAGATCCAGATGATCGAGGCCCAGTTCCTCTAACATCGGCAGACGCTCGATGATCGCATCCCGGTTCGGTGGATATGCGGGCTCCTCGACCGTCACGATCATGCCACGGCGCTTGGCACACTGCATATGCGCATACACCTCATCAGAAAAGCTGCTCGCCGACCAATGAAAGCGCACCTCCTGCACACCGATATGCTGCAGTCGCTCCAGCATCGCATCGTCAGCCAGAATCCCGTTCGTATACAAAAAGGTATACGGATGGATGCCTTTCGCGTAGATCAGCGGATAGATCTCTGCCGCATAACGCTCAAAGGTATCGATATAGAGCAGTGTCTCACCGGATGAACACAGTGATACGATTGCCGGCCGGTAATTGTCCAACTCTCTCAGCTTGTATTTCGTAAATTCGAGTTCACGCTGCTCCTGCTGTTCATTTAACAGGATCTCCTCCCGCGACGGATTGTAATAACAGTACGGACAATGGCACATGCACTGTGTTCCGTGGAATAAATTAATGGACTGCTCCCCGGTGAAGCAGTCCCTGCATCCAAAGGAGATGCTGCCATAGTGAAAACAGTGCCCATTTGCATGCATCTGCGCACCGATGGCCAGCAGCTCCTTTTGTCTCTTAAATTTTTGTTCTAATATTTCCTGATATGGTGCAATCCTCATAGCTCATCATATCCTTTTTTTCATTTGACATCTAATCATTTGACAGATGCAGCACGCGTTCCTGAATCTCCTGTGTGCGGCCCTGATTCCAAAACTGTGTACCGATATAGCCGCAGGTACGTCTCGCCACAAACAGGGTATCCTGATCCCGATTGCCACAGTTGGGGCATTCCCAGACAAGCTTGCCGTTCGTGTCCTTGACGATCTTGATCTCGCCGTCGTAGTTGCATTTCTCACAGAAATCACTCTTGGTATTGAGCTCCGCATACATGATATTGTCGTAAATGTATTTCATGACCTCGAGTACCGCAGAGATATTATGCTGCATATTCGGCACTTCCACATAGCTGATCGCGCCTCCGGGCGAGAGTTTCTGGAACTCTGACTCGAACTTCAACTTGGAAAATGCATCGATCTTTTCCGTCACGTGCACATGATAGCTGTTCGTAATGTAGTTTTTATCCGTAACACCCGGAATGATACCGTAACGGCGCTGCAGACATTTTGCAAATTTATAAGTCGTGGACTCCATCGGTGTGCCATATACGGAATAGCTGATATTCTCCGCAGCCTTCCACTCGGCACATTTATCATTGAGTTTCTGCATCACGGCGAGCGCAAACGGCTTTGCCTGCGGATCGGTATGTGATTTTCCGGTCATCCGGACACACATCTCGTACAAGCCCGCATAGCCGAGCGAGATCGTGCTATAGCCGTCGTAGAGCAGCTTATCGATCGTCTCACCCTTTTTCAGACGCGCCAGTGCACCATACTGCCACAGGATCGGTGCTACATCGGAAGGTGTCCCGAGCAGACGCTCATGGCGGCAGCGCAGTGCACGGTGGCACAGCTCTAACCGCTCCTCTAAGATCTCCCAGAAACGATCCATGTCTCCGCCGGATGCACAGGCCACATCCACGAGATTGATCGTGACCACGCCCTGATTGAACCGGCCGTAGAACTTATAAGAACCATCCTCGTTTTTCTGTTTCTCTTCGACTGTCAGGAATGACCGGCAGCCCATACACGTATAGACATTGCCGTTTTTGAGTTCCCGCATCATCTTGGCGGATATATAATCGGGTACCAGACGCTTGGCAGAGCATTTTGCAGCCAGTTCGGTCAGATACCAGTATTTGGAATCCTCATGGATATTATCTTCGTCCAGTACATAGATCAGCTTCGGGAATGCAGGTGTGATCCATACGCCCTTGTCATTTTTGACACCCTGCATACGCTGACGCAGCGTCTCCTCGATGACCATCGCCAGATCGTCTCTCGTCTGTCCATCCGGCACTTCATCCAGATACATGAATACCGTCACGAACGGCGACTGGCCGTTACAGGTCATGAGTGTGTTGAGCTGATACTGGATGATCTGTACGCCCTGTGTCACCTCTCGTTCCAGACGTGACTGTACCACGCGCTCGATAATCTTCTCATCCAGACTGTCTCCGCATTCCGTGCGCTCCGCGATGACTGCACTGCGGATCTTCTGACGGCTGACATCGACAAACGGTGCCAGATGTGCGAGTGAAAATGACTGTCCGCCGTACTGGTTGGATGCCACCTGTGCCACGATCTGTGTCGTCACGTTACATGCAATGGAGAAGCTGTGCGGCTTGTCTATGCGTGTCCCATTGATGACTGTACCGTTCTCGAGCATATCCTGTAAATTGATCAGGTCACAGTTGTGCTCCTTCTGCGCATAATAGTCCATATCGTGAAAATGGATAATGCCCTCATTGTGCGCATATATGATCTCCTCCGGCAACAGGATACGGCTGCTCAGATCCTTGCTGACCTCTCCAGCCATATAATCGCGCTGTGTGGAATTGATGATCGGATTCTTATTAGAATTCTCCTGCTTGACCTCTTCGTTGATACGCTCGAGCAGTGCCAGGATTCCGTTATCGGTCGAGTTGGCTTTGCGCGCCAGTTCTCTCGTATAGCGGTAACGCACATACTTCTGCGCGACCTCGTAGCCACGCATCTGCATGATACCCTTCTCAACCATGTCCTGGATCTCTTCTACATTGACTGTATGCAGTGACTCAGCCACCTGATCCTTCACGTTATTGGCGATCGCCCGTATCTGACATTCGCTCAGTTTATATATATCTTCTATCTCATGATTGGCCTTGGAGACCGCATTTACGATCTTCTCCTCTTCAAAATCTACTTCTTTTCCGTCTCTTTTAATGATCCTGTAGTGTTCCATGTCTTTTCTCCGCTATCATTCTACTTCTGCAAACGCGGCTTTTTCACTTCAAGACCCACGTTCGCTATCATGTAATCATCATAGCCGATTCTCATACAAAATGGAACCCCTTTTTTTGCAAAATGTGGAACTTTTTTTCATGTCAACTACAAGATGTTGTGCTTTCACGTTAAATTACTTCTTCTATGACACAGGAATGATGTTTGCTTTCCTTATCGTAGCTGATCCCAACCAGCAAAATCTTATTTTGATATTCTTTTAATACTCCCTGATACCGCTTTTCCTTTATCTGTTGAATGGCCGTATCCGCAGACTTGTTATACTTCAGTTCAATCACCATAGCCGGTTTATTACCCGCATCCTTTCGCGGTATCAGTACAAAATCTGCAAATCCCTTTCCGGCAGGCATCTCACGAACAATGTTATAATATGCCGGTGCTGTAAAATACGCCATCGTCAAAACACAGCTAAGCGAATTCTCATCATTATACTTTAGAACAGATGCATAGGTATCATGTGCCTGTTCTATGATCTCGGCCACCGTATCTTCCTCTTGATCAATCGTTGCAAAAAGTAATTCATCGCATCGGGATATTGTCCGGGCAATCTCTGTCCATGAGCCTGTTGTGAGTGCCAGTTCAAATGCCGTTGCCACCTCATAATTGGGTATATATGCGCTTTTTTTCTCTGCATCATATCCAAGATAGCCTAAATGTATCAATGCCGTGATCGCATCATCCTTCGAATGGATTTCAGTCAGGTCATTCTCAAAAGAATTCGTCTGAACATATACCTTTTCGCCGGACAACATCCTCATGATATCATCCTTCAGTCCCTCATAATTCATGGTGATATAGGTGTTTATTGCTTCAAAAGAAGATGTATTTCTCCAATAGGAATCAAATTCATGATCCAGCATCGCCTGTGTGACGGAATTGGGGTTATACATATGAATTCCACTGATCAGATATCCATCATACCAGGCTTTTGCACTCTCAAAATCCATATCATACTGCCTGCATAGCTGTTTGACTTCCTCCTCTGTAAAACCATAATATTTTGTGATCTGCCTGGAGTTTAACATCGTATATTCGCTAAAATTATTGAGTGCCGACTCGTCCTTCACCTTTTTAATCGGCAAAATTCCCGTAATATAACCCAGCGCTAAAAAGGATTTTGATTCCTCTGACTTAAATAACGAATGCAAAAACTGCAGATAACGATGAACCAGAACTTCATCACCACCATTTCGAATGATACAATCCCATTCATCGATAATAATCACAAATGGTATTTTCGTAATGGAATAAATCTTATGCATCAGTAAATAGAGATTCTTGCTGTAATCCAATGCATCCCCGAATTTTTCCTGAAATTCCTCACAGACTCTCTTGTGAATTTCTTCAATAATATCTTCTTTATGAAAATCCCAAAACGATGATATATCCAGATGAACCACCTGATACTTGTTCAGATGCTCCTCAAAATCAGGCTGCCCTGCAATCTCAAAAGGTGAAAAGAGTTCCTTTGAATCGCTTCCCATACTATAATAAGCATCGATCATACCAGCCGCCTGTGATTTACCAAAACGACGGGCATGACTGATCGCAACACATTTTCTCTCTGTCGATATCACCCGGTTCAATTCTTCCAACAGTCCGGTTTTATCCACATAGATCTGACTTCTTACCGCCTGCCTGAAACTGCCATTCTCCGGATTAAAATATACTCCCATCTTTTCACCTCTCTTTTCATATACCCCAATTATATCTGCCCTATACTTTTCCGTCAATCAGCAGCCTGTGCAAGTCTCTATTTTCGCAGCAGTTGGGCACCTTCACCGTAATGAAACCACATCCGTCACGGACAGTTTTGTATCATGTACCGTAAAATGAATATCATACCCTGCATAGGCGATCTTATACACCCGGTCCGGATCCTTGTGTACCGCGGGACGTGGATCCTGCTGTAAAAATGCGACCGCTCCCGCACGCTTTTCTTCCGGCAGCCGCTCCAATAGAGATCCCGGATCGGCTACTTCCAGCGCATGCTCCTTTACGCGGTCTCCGAAACCGCCGAGCGCATCCGGGTGTGCATCCACGTAGGGCAGATACGGTTTGATATCATAGATTGGTGTGCCATCCATCAGATCGACTCCTGCGACGACCAGTACCGGTCCGTATGTCTCATCCTGCCGCAGTTCTACAAGCCGCACACACGACAATCCGATCGGATTCGGGCGAAACGGGGAACGTGTCGCGAAGACGCCCATACGCGTTCTGCCACCGAGTCTGGGTGGCTTTACCGTGGCCGACCAGTGCTCCCGCTTTGCCTCGGAGAACTCCCATAGCAGCCACAGATGCGAATACTCTTCGATCCCGCGGAATGCCTCCGGCTGCCGATATTCCGGCTCAAATATGATCTCCCCCATCAGTTCATCCACGAGACTGCTCTGGCGCGGGATGCCGAACTTCGTCGGGAAATCTGTGTGAATGTGCGCGATCACGCGGATCGTTGATTGTGTGTGCATGTGTGCTCCTTTCATGTCTGTGATTGCTGAATTTATCCAGGCTGTCTGCGACTACAGCAGTATCCCAATCAGATTGCTGGCTACGACCGCAGCTCCCGCAAGCAGTCTGACTTTTGCTTTATTGCACGACCCATTCCGATGAGCCTTAGCAAAACCTGACTCGTGTTCAGCAAAGGCTTCCACGAGTCATAAGTCTCATCTCCATCGTGCAAAGGCAGCAAAATCAGACAATGCCTTGCTCGCGCTGCTGTTCCGTGAATATGTTTGTGCCCGCACGCTTTGACCTACACAACGAATACGTTTCGCAGACAATATGTAGAGCCAGGCTGGCAACTGTGACTACCGTAGTTCTGATCAGCTGCGACTTTTGTCCGGCGAAGTGCGAGCGAAACGATGACGATACTCATATCATAGCTGAAAGCCGCAGGCTATGTGTGCGGAGGACACATCGAGCCAAGGCTGAAGAAACAGCGAGGCACAGCCGGGCAA
>JBNMHW010000040.1:0-22984 GCA_050872965.1 bacterium
CCGTGTAACCGTCATGCGAGATGGTACATATGTAGGTACACTGATCACAAATGAGTGTACAAAGGACGATATCATCAACATGATGGTTGGTCGTGTCATCTATGAAGACCCGAAGACAGAGAGTGCAGTTCCCGCTGATGCACCGGTAGTATTAAAGGTAGACCATCTGAATGCAGGAAGAATGGTACAGGATGTCAGCTTCGAGCTTCGTAAGGGCGAGATCTTAGGATTCTCCGGATTGATGGGAGCAGGACGTACAGAGACCGCACGTGCGATCTTCGGTGCAGATCCCAAGGAGAGCGGAGATATCTATATCAATGGCGAGAAAGTAACGATCAACTCACCGCAGGATGCAGTTAAATGCGGTATCGGATATCTGTCCGAGGATCGTAAGCGTTACGGAATCGTTGTACAGAAGACAGTTGCTGAGAACTCCACAATGGCATGCTTACAGAACTTCATGTCAGGAATTTTCATTAACAAGAAGGCTGAGAAGAAGATTGCTCAGGAATATGTAGAATCACTTGCGACCAAGACACCGAGCGTAGATCAGTTGGTTGTTAACCTGTCCGGTGGTAACCAGCAGAAGGTCGTTATCGCTAAGTGGCTGATCAATGACTGTGATATCCTGATCTTTGATGAGCCGACACGTGGTATCGATGTCGGAGCAAAAAATGAGATTTACAAATTGATGAACAAGCTGGCAAGCGAAGGCAAGGCCATCATTATGATCTCCTCAGAAATGACTGAGATTTTAAGAATGAGTGATCGTATCGTGGTAATGTGTGAAGGCAGAAAGACCGGTGAGGTCAGAATCGAAGAGGCAACACAGGAAGTTATCATGAATATGGCAACACGAGAGATTGGTTAAGGAGGAGAGAGGACAATGAAAAAGAAATCATCTATTTTTACAAGTCAGAAGTTCATCGTACTCCTGGTAGTAATCGTATTATTTGCATTTTTTAGTATCATTAGTGAGAACTTCAGACAGTACTCAACAATCATGAGTATTCTGGATTATTCCTACTATATCGTATTGATGTCAATCGGTGTAACATTCCCGTTGATCACCGGTGGTGTAGACCTTTCCATCGGTACCGGACTGATCTGTTATTCACTGGCTGGTGGATATCTGATCACCCAGAAGGGAATGCCGGTAGCAGTAGGATTATTAGTAACAATTTTACTTGGTATTTTGATCGGATTACTGAATGGTGTGCTCGTAGCAATCATGGATCTGCCGCCGTTTTTGACAACACTGTGTACCTGCATGATTACACGTGGTCTCGGATCTATTTTCTCCAAGGGATTCGGTATCTCTTGGCCGGCAGCAGGATCTGATGGCGGATGGTTCAGAAGCATCTTCAAGATCACGACAGCAAACGGAACCAAGATCCCGATCGGTTTCCTCTGGATGCTGATCATCGTAGCGATCATGGCATTCGTATTGAATCATACCAAGATGGGTCGTTATACGATCGCTATCGGAAGTAATAAGGAAGCAACCAGATTATCTGGTGTAAATGTAAAGTTCTACCACGTAATGGCTTATGTAATCTCTGGATTCTTCGCAGCGCTGGCAGCGATCGCATACTCAGCAGTATTCGCGACTGTACAGCCCGGTACCGGAGCCGGCTTCGAGCTGGAGGCGATCGGTGGTGCGATCATCGGTGGTGTATCAGCAACCGGTGGTGCAGGATCTATTGAAGGATCTCTGATCGGTGTATTCGTTATCTGTCTGTTAAAGACCGGACTTCCTTACATCGGACTGCAGGCAAACTGGCAGCAGATCATTACAGGACTTGTACTGATCGGTGCGGTTATGGTAGATATTATTAAAAAGAAGAGAGCAGAAGTTCACTAATCTGTCTCTGAATGACAATTTCATATTTCAATTTTTCATTTCGATATAAGACCGGAGGGGTTTTATATACATACCACAAATGGTACAAAAAGGAGGACAAAAAAATGAAAAAGAAAGTTTTAGCTAGCTTATTGTGTGTAGCAATGGCAGCAACAATGGTAGTTGGATGTGGCTCTAGCTCAGATACAACTACAGATGCTCCCGCAGCAGATGACGCAGCAACAGACGATGCAGCAACAGATGATGCTGCCGCAGACACTGCAGACGATGCAGCAACAGATACCGCTGAGGCAGGTGGAGATTATCACTTCGAGATCATCGTTAAGTCTTACCAGTCATCTTACTGGCAGGCAGCCGTAAAGGGTGTTGAGCAGGAAGCTGATAAGCTTGGTGTTTCTTACAACTGTACAGGCCCGAACGCTGAGTCAGATATCGCTGATCAGGTTAACATGCTGAACAACGCAATCAACGCTGACGGTGTTGATGGTATCGGTCTTGCAGCTTGTGACCAGTCTGCATGCTTAGACGCTTTACAGGCAGCTATGGACAAGGGAATCCCTGTAGTATGTTTCGACTCTGGTATCCCGGATGCTCCTGAAGGATCTGTATATTCAACTGTTGCAACTGACAACTATGGCGCTGGTGCTACCGCTGCTGAGAACCTTTACGCTGGCTTAAAGGATAAGATCGCTGCAGCTACCGCTCCTGTACGTGTAGGTGAGGTTAACCAGGAGGCTACTTCTGAGTCAATCATCAACCGTGGTCTTGGATTCATCGACAAGTTTGCTGAGTTAGCAAAGGCTGATGGCAAGACTGTTGCAGTTATCGGAAATGACAAGTATGTAAACGATGCAAAGGCTGAGACCGTTGCAGAGGCAGATGCAGATATCGTTATCGAAGTTGCAGTTCCCGCACAGACAACTGTTGAGTTATGTGCTACTGAGGCTTCAGTTATCATGAACAAGGCAGATACAATCGGTATGTTCGGTTCTAACCAGGTAGCAGCTGAGGGTATCTTAACAGCTAACGAGAACCTGAACGTATTAGGAACAGATCCTGAGACTTCTGTATTAGCAGCTGGTTTCGATGCTGGTTCAGTTATCAAGGGCGCTATCACAGAAGGCAAGATGTACGGTGCAGTTACCCAGTCTCCTTTAGCAATGGGTATCACCACAATCGACACTCTGTACGCAATCGCTTCTGGTCAGACAGTATCTGATGTTCCTACCGAGGGATATTGGTACAATGCAGACAACATGAACGATGATTCTATCGCTCCCAACCTGTATGACTAATCTTTGAATTAGATTGTGAGTTTCTAATTTTTAAAAGTAAAAGGCTTCGTGCAAATGCACGAAGCCTTTTCTTTGTATGATAGGAATTTCCTATCATACAAAAAGCCCTCCGGGCAGGATCGCACTGCGTCGGAGTAGAATTATGTCGCTGGAGCGACCCGCCGCAGGCGGAGAATCCTGCAAAGCAGGATTCTTTGTTCTCTGCACATCTTCACAGGATATGCTTTAAGCCAGTTCTGCAATGACCTCGATCTCAGCTAATACATTCTTCGGTAAAGCCTTGACTGCAACGCAGGAACGGGCCGGTTTGCTGGTGAAGTAGGAACCGTATACTTCATTAAATGCTGCAAAATCAGACATTTCTGCGAGAAAACAGGTGGTCTTTACGACTGAGTCATAGCTGCATCCTGCTTCTGCGAGCAATGCGCCGATATTCTCACAGATACATTTGGTCTGCTCCTCAATCGTGGTGCCGTTCACTTCGCCGGTAGCGGGATCGAGTGCGATCTGACCGGAAAAGAATACGAGGTTGCCGACGATCTTGCCCTGAGAGTAAGGACCGATAGCAGCGGGTGCTTTAGTGGTAGCAATTGTTTTCATAGGATTACCTTCTTTCTTGAAAAATATTAAAAATAAAAAGGTCTGCAGGGCAGACCTCTTTATCTTATGCGTTGCAGCGTGTCAGGAGTTCTTCCCAACGGCGGTCTGTTTCAGCCTGGAATGCCTCGATGAGATGTTCATTTCCGGGTTTAAATAAATGCTTGAAACGACCCTGTTTTCTTAAGAAATCTTCGAGCGGAAGCTTCTTTTTCGGCTCATAGTTTAAGATCCATTTGCCGTCTACGACCTCAAATAACGGCCAGTAGCAGGTCTCTACGCCGAGTTTGCAGATCTCGATGATATCCGGTGCGTCATACTTCCAGCCACGTGGGCAGGGAGCCATGATATTTAAAAATGCAGCTCCGGGTGTATAGATCGCTTTTTCGGACTTGGTATAGAGATCCTTCATATTTCCGATAAAAGTAGTCTGTGCGACATACGGGATGTTGTGAGCGGCGATGATTGCCGCCAGATCCTTGCGTCCCTGCGGTTTTCCGTCTGAATGTGTACCGCTCGGAGTCGTCGTTGTGTCAGCATACCGGGGTGTCGCAGAACTACGCTGGATACCGGTGTTCATATATGCGCCGTTATCGTAGCAGACATAGACCAGATCATGTCCGCGCTCCATAGCGCCGGAGAGTGACTGCAGACCGATATCATAGGTACCGCCATCGCCTCCGAAGGTGATGAATTTGTAGTCTTCCTTGATCTTTCCACGTTTTTTCAGTGCATGGTATGCAGTCTCCACACCGGAAAGAGTTGCACCCGCATTTTCAAATGCATTGTGGATGTAGCTATCCTCATAGGCGGTATATGGATACATGTAGGAGGATACCTCCAGACATCCGGTTGCATTACCGATAACCGCTTTATCACCGGGATGCAGTGCTTTCAGGACGTTTCGTACAGCGATCGTTCCACCGCAGCCGGCACACATACGGTGTCCCGGAGCGAGGCGTTCCTGCCGCCCCTGTATTTCTTTATAATGAAATGCTTTCTGTTCCATGATTCACCTACTCTCTCAGACCCAGATACGGGCAGGTCTCATCGTAGACCTGTTCGCCGTCGCCGAGTTTTACCAGATTGTCAAATAACTGTTCAATATCTTCGACACGCACATCACGGCCGGACAGACCGTACATGATGTTGATGACTTCTGCGTGTGATTTCGCACGATAGAGTGCTGCGGTCACTTCTGCACCGAGTGGTCCGCCGACTGCGTTGTAGCCCTCGGAACGATCCATGATCGCGATCGCGCGGCAGTCTTTTAATGCTGCGGCGATCTCCTCTGCGGGGAACGGGCGGAAGACACGGATCTTTAACAGACCGGCGCGCAAGCCCCGCGCTCTCATCTGATCGACCGCATCCTTGGCAGTACCGCAGACAGAACCGATCGCAACGACAGCGTACTCGGCATCATCGAGACGATAGCCCTCAAAGAAGCCGTAGGATTGTCCGGTCAGTTCCTCAAATTCTTTTGCAACATCGAGAATGACCTTTTTTGCGCGTTTCATCGCTTCGGTCTGTGCCTTTTTCGCTTCCATACAGTAGTTAGAAGCTGCATAAGGTCCGACAGCCATTGGTTCGTCGGCATTCAGCAGATAGTGATCCGGTTCATATTCGCCGACGAATTTCTTCATGGCGGCATCATCCCACAGAGTGATATTCTCTACTGCGTGGCTTGTGATGAAGCCATCCTGACAGATCATGATCGGAAGCTTGACATCGGGATGCTCCGCGATGCGGTAAGCCTGTAAAAAGTTGTCATAGACTTCTTGGTTGTTCTCAGCATAGATCTGCAGCCAGCCGGAATCTCGTGCACCCATACTGTCGGAATGCTCTGCATTGATATTCAGAGGGCCGGTCAGACCACGGTTTACGACAGCCATTGCGATCGGCAGACGGTTGGATGCTGCTACATATAATACTTCCCACATGAATGCGAGTCCGCAGGAAGAGGTCGCGGTCAGTGTACGTGCGCCTGCCGCGGATGATCCGATCGCTGCACTCATGGAACTGTGCTCACTCTCGACCGGGATAAATTCGGTATCGATCTCTCCGTTGGCGATCATCCCTGCGACAAACTGGGGAATCTCCGTGGAGGGTGTGATCGGAAATGCGGGCATGACATCAGGGTTGATCTGTTTGATCGCATGAGCGACCGCTTCATTTCCGGACATTCTTGTTTTTAACATTTATTTGCTCTCCTTCATAGTGATTGCGCTAAAGGGGCATGCCTTGGCACAGATGCCACAGCCTTTACAGTGGTCTAAGTCAAAGTCCTGACGTTTTTCATCCACAACGGGGATCGAGCTGTCCGGACAATACGGAACACATAACAGGCACTGTTTGCATTTCTCGGTATTCCATACCGGGGTATTGGTGCGCCATTCACCGGTGTGAAACTGTCTGGAAGTCGCAGGCTCATAGATCTGCAGGCCATCCGTCAGCTGGTGCCAGGGTGTGGACTCGTTGATAAATTCGGCGCGTTCGTACGGTTTCAGATTGCTCATTATTCCTGCACCTCCTCAAATGCCATGCGAAGTGCGGCCATGTTGCCGGCCAGAACTTCCGGTTTCCTCGCAAATTTATGCTGGAGAGAGCCTTCCATCTCTTTTAAGAAGATCTCTTTTTCCATGACACCGGATATCTTGACCATAGCCGCCAGCATCGGCGTATTCGGGAAGTATTTGCCGAGTGTCTCCATGCATACGTGATGCGCATCCAGCACATAGACTTTGCCTTTGTATCCATTTAATAAGGGCAGAAGCTGCTCTTTTTTGCGCTGTGAATTGATAAGGATCGCGCCATCTTCCTTCAGACCCTTTGTGACATCTACGGAATGGAGCAGTGTGTCATCGACGACTGCCACAAAATCAGGATCATAGATGTTTGAGTGTACGCGGATCTCTTTGGAGCTGATCCGGTCATAGGCAGTGATGGGGGCTCCCATACGTTCGGGGCCGTATTCGGGAAAACCCTGTACGTGCATACCGATGTTGAATGCAACATCGGCCAGCAGCAGCGCCGCCGTTTTAGCACCCTGTCCGCCTCTGCCGTGCCAGCGGATCTCTGTCATTTCTCTCATGATATTATCCTACTTTCTGTATTTCTGTTTATATGTATTTCCATGACGGACAAATAAAATGCGAAGTCCGCAGTGAAAAGACAAGTGTGTGTTAGTGGTGGACATAACCCACTTAGTATACGCTAAAAAATGCGGTTTGTAAAGGTTTTTCGCGAAACAGAGCATCGACGGCCGCATGGTATTCGCTCAGCCGGCTGGCTTTCTTGATCCGCTTGATATACTTGTCTGCATCGGGAAACAGACCGCCCATATAGACCCATAGTTCCTTGAGCTTGTAGAGCGTGTTGCGGTCGCCGCCGGACATCTCTGTAATGTAGCGGTCACAGATGTCAGACAGAAAGCTTTGTAACCGGTCCTTGTCACAGGAAGGCTGTCCGTTCAATGCCTCGACCAGCTCCGGGTTGGCGATCAGGCCACGGCCGATCATGATGCGGTTGATCGAAGGGTCCATGGACAGTACCGTATGGAGTGCTCCGGGAGAATCGATATCTCCGTTATAACATAATGGGATACCGAGGCGTCTGGCATCCAGATAGGTATGGGGTCGTGTGGGCAGCTTATAAAAATCTTTCTGCAGCCGTGTATGGATGATCAGCTCTTCGACCGGGTATTTTTCATAGATGCGCAGAATGTCCTCCCATTCGGATTCGTCGCTGATACCGATGCGTGTCTTGATCGAGATCTTTAGTGGGCAGGAAGCGTAGATCGCATCCAGAAAACGATCCAGTTCGTCCGGGACACCCAGAAAACCAGCGCCGCGGTGCTTGGATACGACTGTACCGGATGGGCAGCCGAGATTTAAGTTCACCGTATCATAGCCGTAAACCTGCAGCTCATGAGTGATCGCGAGAAATTCGTCTGCCCGGTTGGACAGGATCTGCGGGATCACTGTGATGCCGGCATTGTGTTCCGGGAGTACTTCATTTTTCTCACGTGCTGACAGATGCATGCTGGCGAGAAACGGCGTGTAATAACGGTCGATACCGCCGTAATATTTGGCGTAGGTTGTTCTGTAAATATAGGTAGTGATACCCTCCATGGGCGCAAAATCGTAGTTCATGGGTTGTCCTCCTGCACAATGACGTTAGGCTTTAGCCTTATCGTGTATGCCTAAATAATCCATAAGCGCATTTTGGAAGATACGAGAACAGTTTACACCATCTTCATCTGCTTTAGATGCAAGCCAAGCGGGGAGCGAAAGGGTTTTCTTTACAAATCGACTGTTAATACGTTCGCGAATTGGCGGCATAAATACTTCAATCAACACGGGTATCTGCCCTGAAGCTATTTCGAGGTCCGTGATTTTGCTGGGCGCAGGGATTGGTTTGTCATCCTGTTCCATACCCCAGATGTGTAAACCTAAAGCTTCTTTTGCATTTTTTAATGCCATAGCCGTGTCATCTTTGTCTGCACACGGATAGCAACCGGGAAGATCTGGAAATTCAATAGAAATTCCATCATTGGCATAGTTGAATAATGCGACAAATGAATATCTGTCATTTGACATATGAATGCCTCCTCTTTTCTCTGATGAATATTTTTACATCTATTATACATCTCTCATAAATGAACTATAATACATAATAAATTACGTGTCAAATATTAAAGGACTATTTTAATCGTATGTTCATACATTCTATTAATTGAAAATGATACGGAGTCAATGTTAATGGAAAAAAGTGAGGGCGATAGAACAGAGCAGGGGAAAATCAGCAATATTAATTTGAGTGAAACGCAAGAGGATGAATTATGGAAAGTATTGAAACGTGGAGTTTATAAAGAATTATATAGAAAAGAATTGATTTCGGACACACAACTCAATGAGTTGTTGTCCGGCAACATGCAGGTGTGAGAAGGAGGATATGATGTCAGAAAATAAATTAAAGGTAGCTGCATATTGCAGAGTTTCGACAGATAAGGATGATCAGGCAAACTCACTGGTCAGCCAGAAAAAATATTTTGAAGATTATATAAGGGTACATGATGGATGGGTGTTAAATGGTATCTATTATGATGAAGGTATTAGCGGTACTCAGACCAGCAGAAGGATAGGATTTAATACAATGGTCAAAGCAGCGATGCATGGTGAAATAGATCTTATCCTTACTAAGGAAGTATGTAGATTTGCAAGAAACACAGTCGATACGTTGTATTATACGAGAAAGTTAAAGGAACAGGGAGTGGGTGTGATATTTATTATTGATCACATTGATACGAGGGATTCAGATGGAGAACTTAGGCTGACTATTATGGCCAGCATTGCACAGGAGGAGAGCCGTAAGACATCAGAACGGGTAAAATGGGGTCAAAAGCGTCAGATGGAACAAGGAGTTGTATTCGGAAGAGATTTGATCGGATATACTGTTCGTAATGGGGAACTCATTATTAATGAGGAAGAGGTCGACATTGTTCGCGCCATTTTTCACAAATACACAAATGAAGGGAAGGGTACTTATATAATAGCACGAGAGCTTATGGAAGAGGGATTGTATCCGAAACGAGCAAAAAAATGGTCAAATACGGTGATTTTACGAATACTTAGAAATGAAAAATATGTTGGAGATTTGTGTCAGAAAAAGACATATACACCGAATTATCTGACGCATGCAAAAAAATATAATCGGGGTCAGGAAGAAAAGGTTTACTTGAAAGAACATCATGAAGCAATTATTGACAGGACTTTATGGGATCGTACGCAAGCAGAACTTATCCGACGGGTGCCGGAACACAGAAATCAGTCAAAATATAGTAATCGTTACTGGTGTAGTGGCAAAGTTTACTGCGGTTTATGCGGGAGAAAGTATGTTAGTCGTACAAAAAAACTGAAAAATGGTAATATTTATAGAGCATGGCGTTGCCATGCAGTAGGAAATCATGGAAGTCAAAAACTATCAGATACAGGAGTAGTAGTTGGATGTGATAATTGTTCAATTAATGAACGTGCATTATTGTCCTGTGTATATTATTGTATTTGTCAGTTACATATTGATCAACAAAAATTAAAAAGAGAAATATGGAAAGAGATGATGCAGTTTTCAAATATTGAAAGTAAGAAGACAAATTCAGAATATATTCAGGAAAGAATACATCGGTTGAGTAATAAGAAGTGTAAAGCGATCGATTTGATGTTAGATGGTATGATAACGAAAGAGGATTTGCAGGAGCAGATAAAGTGGTATGACAAGCAGCTTGTCCGGTTAACAGAAGCAAATGCAGAATTACAAATCGGGAATGTAACGTCAGTTGAAAAGACGGATATGTCGCAGAAATATATGGACATATTAGATGATATTGTATCTTTTGATGAAAAGAATACGGATTTATATCAGGAGTTATTGGAAAAAATAGTTATTTACGATAACAATACCGTGGAAATCAGATTGAAAAGCGTGCCTTATATTATGAGATTAAGGATTCATTCTCATGGAAAAGATGAGAATTATATCACCGACATTCTCGATATGAAAATTATACAGAGGCTTTATTGATACCAATGTACCTATATCGGTCAGTAATCCTCCGACACGTTTGACAGGCATCGTGTATCTCTGAGCCAGATATCGCATGGAAGCAGACAACTCGCCGTCCGGACCGCCGTACTGGCTGATGATCTGCTGGGCGATCTTCGGGTTACACTTGCTGATTTTTACTGGAAATTGTAAGCGTTTCTCATAGTTCCACATTTACACGTGCCTCCTTCCCACGGTGCCGGGCAGTCGCCCCAGCTAAATTCGCCGGTACCATTTGCGGTACGCCCCAGCATGGTATCGATTGTCAACGGATAATAAAGTCTGGCATACTCTTCTAAGAGTTGTACACGTCGTTCCTGTAGTTTGCTAAACAGTTCCATCCCCTGCATACAATCCGGGTGCGTATCCAGATACAGCGTGAGATCATTGACTGCAAAGCTGATCTGATTGATCTCTGTCATCAATGCTTCCTGCTTCGAAGTACAGTTCTTCGGTGGGCAGGGCATATTGACGGTTGACCAGAATTCCAGATTCAGATCCGGAAATATCGTTCCATTGCACAGCGCTGTGTACCAGTCGTACAAGTCACCCCATTGCTGCATCGGTACTTCTGCCATTGCGTAC
Source organism: bacterium (assembly GCA_050872965.1). GTDB lineage: Bacteria > Bacillota > Clostridia > Lachnospirales > Lachnospiraceae > W0P33-017. The sequence goes on from JBNMHW010000040.1 coordinate 10,942, forward strand.
TTCTGACACTGGCAGCCGCAGCGATCCTGTTTGTACATAAGGAGTCCTCCTTTATATTAAGTTTTGATATATGATTAGTGTATACTAAATGAAAACTATTGTGCAGAAAAGGACAGAATGTATGCAAGATCTATATTTACCGGTGTTTTGAGATGCGCAATATCGATGCTAAAGGAGGCACCGAAGAGCTCAACCATATGGAGATGATCTGTGCCATGGTCTATCAGTTGACAAAGAACCTGACACCGGAGCAGGTCAAAGCGTCCGGTTTCGATGCTTACTATATTGACCATACGACCGGATTGTGGCCGCAGGCAGCGGGTGGACTGCCGCAGAATGCGATCGAGTACCAGTCCAAGGGAGATGCGCTGACGGATCTGTATGAAGACCTGGCAGCAGAGCAGAAAGCGCGCACGGTCTATGACAATCTGCTGCGTATCATCGATGACCCGGATGTCAGGGAACCGCTGAAATTCCTGCGCGCACGCGAGATCGTGCACTTCCAGCGTTTCGGGGAGGCATTGGAGATGACCAAGGACAGTCTGAACTGCAAGAATTACTATTTCTTCAATCCGGAGTTTGATAAACAGATGATGGGAAAATCATAGCGACTAAAAACTCCCGGCGCATATATTTGTGCGGCCGGGAGGCGGATACATATATTTATGTTGCCGGATCGGCCGGTTTGTGACCGGAATCCGGGTTTTCGTCAAAATATTGCAGGAGCCGTAATACCAGAGCCTGTTCATGGTCATTGTAACAGTCCAGACAGATGGTGTGCTCGTTTTCGCAGTCCAGCAGGTAGTCGGTAGATGTATGGAACAGCCTTGCAAGTGCGATTAATTTGTCTGTACAGGGACTGGTGTGACCGCTTTCCCAGGACTGAACCGTGGAGCGGCTGACGTGCAGCCGTTTGGCAAGCTCTGTCTGGGACAGGCCTGTCTGTTCCCGGAGGCGGGTAATGCGGGCACCTAGTGTATCAATCATTGTTCGTACCTCCACAAAGAGTGCTTTGCGCGTGCAATGTGATGTATGTCATGAATGCGGACATACTACTGACAATAAAGATAGTATCAATTTGATGTATGGATTAACCGACATAAAAGATGGTAATAATTGACAACGCGTGGCCGACTTGATAAATCGTATTTTGACAGATTATAATAGGAAATAGAAGTAACTATTAAGTAACTGTTCCGGGCAGATGAAGGCAGAACAGTTATACGATCAGGAGCATCGGATTCAATGGGGGAAGACGAATGAGACGATTGGAGGTAATCATTGCTGCGGGGGACGGAGCCGTCTGTCGGGAACTGACAGAGGCGGTGAACCGGATGCCGGAGATGATTGCTGCTTTTTGTACAGGCAGTGAGAACTGCGCATTAGAATATATGCAGATGCATGTGACAGATATACTGTTTTTGGAGATGGATCTGGCAGAAGGAGATGGGATGTCCCTGCTGGATCAGATGGAGCGCATGGCATTGTCACGTCCGCTGATCATCGCTATGGCAGATTCCGGTTCGACGGCAGTATTGGAGTATCTGCGCAGTCATGGGGCAGACTATATTTTTCAGAAAGGAAAAAATGATCATCCGCTGCAGCGTGTGGTGGATATGGCATACAGACTTTATCCGTACCGGTGTATGCTGGATGCCGCCAGTCAGGGATATTCCTATCACGAACTGACACGGGAGCAGGCAGATGTTGTTACGAGGCGTTTGATCGAGCATGAGCTGCTGCGAATGGGGTTTAAACAGAAATATGTCGGATTTTCCTATATTGCAGAAGCTATCGAACTGTTGATACACGAGGAGCCGAATCAGCAGTTACAGATCACCAGAGACGTTTATCCATTGGTCGCAGAACGATATCATGCGACAAAGGCAGGCGTGGAGCGTGCCATCCGTATTTCCCTTCAGGCAGCATTTTCCACCATGTCTGATGAGGAGATTGCACGGTATTATCCGTATTCGTTTGACCGATCCAGAAAGAGACCGAGCAATGTCGATTTTTTGGTCAATATGTCCAAACGGCTGACGCTGTGAGCACAGTGACAGAAAAAATGCGTATTTTTTTCATTTTCCGTGCACTTGCGCCAGACCTTGTGCTATACTAATCACGTTGAGCTTGAAAGCACACGAATGACAGATAGAAAATAAAGAGAGGACTGGCACAATGGGTGGATTTTTTGGAGTAGCGTCACATGAAGACTGCGTATTTGATCTTTTTTTTGGAATTGACTATCATTCGCATCTGGGAACCAGGCGAGGCGGAATGACGGTATTGGGACCGAAAGGATTTAACCGGGCGATCCATAATATAGAGAATGCGCCGTTTCGGACAAAATTTGACAAAGATGTGCAGGAGATGGAAGGAAAATATGGTATCGGTTGTATCTCGGACTATGAACCGCAGCCGCTCATCATCCGTTCCCATCACGGCACGTATGCCATCACGACGGTAGGCAAGATCAACAATCAGGACGAGCTGATCCAGATGCTGTTTGATCAGGGACATGCGCATTTTCAGGAGATGAGCACCGGAGAGGTCAATGCGACAGAACTGGTGGCAGCGCTGATCAATACGAAGGCAAATCTGATCGAGGGTATCCGTTTCGTACAGGATATCATTGAGGGATCGATGTCGATCCTGTTGTTAAATCAGGCAGGCATCTATGCGGCACGCGATAGAATGGGCCGCACTCCGGTTGTGATCGGACGAAAGGAAGAAGGTTTTTGTGCGTCCTTTGAAAATTATGCATATAAGAATCTCGGATACCACGATTATAAGGAGCTCGGACCCGGAGAGATCGTGGTGATCACGGAGAAAAACTGTATCACGCTGTCAGATCCCAAGAAGGACATGAAGATCTGTACATTCCTGTGGGTATATTATGGTTATCCCGCCAGCTCCTACGAGGGAATCAGTGTGGAACAGATGCGTTATAACTGCGGAGCCAAGATGGCACAGAGAGATCATGTCAAGCCGGATATCGTAGCGGGTGTACCGGATTCCGGAACCGCACATGCAGTCGGCTATGCCAATGAATCAGGCATCCCGTTCTCCCGGCCTTTTATCAAATACACCCCGACCTGGCCGCGTTCCTTCATGCCGACGATGCAGAGCAAGCGTAATCTGATCGCCAAGATGAAGATGCTGGCAGTCGATGATCTGATCAAGGACAAGAGCATTCTGTTGATCGATGATTCGATCGTGCGCGGTACACAGCTTCGGGAGACGACCGAGTATCTGTATGAGAGCGGTGCAAAAGAGGTACATATCAGACCGGCGTGCCCTCCGTTATTATACGGATGTAAATACCTGAACTTCTCGCGTTCCAATTCGGAGATGGATCTGATCGCAAGACGTGTGATCGAGCGGTTGGAAAACGGCAATGTCACCGAGGAGGTATTGCAGGAGTATGCAGATCCCGAATCTGAAAAGTATGAGCAGATGGTCGATGAGATCTGCAAGGAATTGAAATTCACATCACTTCGTTTTAACAGGCTGGATGACATGTTGGAGTCAACCGGTGTCGACCCCTGTAAATTGTGTACCTATTGCTGGAATGGCAAAGAGTGATGAAGACAGCTAAGGAGAAATATTATGCCCGTATTTGATTTTACCAATGCACCTGCTGATAAAAAACAGGCAGAGTGTACATACGTGACATTTCGCTCAAATGAATCGCAGCCGACGGGAGAATGCCCGATCATGCTCTTAGACAATCAGGCGCGTGCATGGAAGCATCATTCCTGCGGTGTATTTACAAATCCGTCAAAACGTACTTCATTTGAATTTCAGGAGGAAGATGGCACGTTCAGTGCGGATATCCTGCGTATCGATGCGAGATTTGTCGGCCTGTTGAAATGGCTGGGCGAAAATCATATCAATGTGCGCCTTTCCGGTGAAAACAGGCCGGAAGGCTATGCGGTATACAAGATCCGCGAGATCGCATTTGGCGGCGGCACCAAGCTGTCTGCAGAGGACGGATTTTTACAGTTTATGATCGAGCGGCTGCTCGCGAGCGATGCACCGGAGGAAGAAACAGAAGACGAGGATGACAAGGAGGAAGTGGGCGACAGCATGAAGCTCACGAGTATCCAGAGCATCACGGATTTTATGAATTGTGCAGGCAGAACACTGCCCGATAATATTCGGCTGTGGGCACGCAGGAATCTGGCGGTCGCCCGTTCCCATGAGGTATCGCCGGAAGAACGCAGACATGCACAGCGTGCACTGTCGATCATGATGAATGTACAGTGGAAGAGCGATTATTTTGAGGCGATCGATCCGAATGAGGCGAGACGCATCCTCGACGAAGAACTCTACGGCATGGAGCGCGTGAAGCAGCGCATCATCGAGACGATCATCCAGATCAACCGTACACATACGCTGCCGGCTTACGGACTGCTGCTGGTAGGACCCGCGGGAACCGGTAAATCCCAGATCGCGTACGCGGTGGCACGTATTCTGAAACTGCCGTGGACGACGCTCGATATGAGTTCGATCAATGATCCGGAGCAGCTGACCGGTAGTTCGCGTATCTATGCGAATGCCAAGCCGGGAATCATCATGGATGCATTTTCCATGGCGGGAGAATCCAATCTGGTATTTATCATCAATGAGCTGGACAAGGCAGCAGCCGGAAAAGGCAACGGCAATCCGGCGGATGTATTGCTGACGCTGCTGGACAATCTCGGATTTACGGATAATTATATGGAATGTATGATACCGACGTTCGGTGTGTACCCGATCGCGACGGCGAATGATAAATCGCAGATCAGCGCGCCGCTCATGTCGAGATTCGCGGTGATCGATATTCCGGATTATACGGCGGAAGAGAAAAAGATCATCTTCTCACGTTTTTCACTGCCGAAGGTATTGCGGCGGATGAGCCTGCGTGAGGATGAATGCATCATGACGGATGAAGCGCTGGATGCGGTCGTTGCGCGCTATGCGGATACGAGCGGTATCCGTGATCTCGAACAGGCAGCGGAGCATATCGCTGCAAATGCGCTGTACCGGATCGAAGTAGAACATGTAAAATGTGTGACATTTGATGCACAAATGGTAAGGGAGCTGCTGGATTAGCAGATGGGAGCGGAGGAGAACAGATGGGCAAGGTCTGCGTGATAGGCAGTATAAATATGGATGTGGTCATGACTGTGTCCAAGGCTCCGGCAGCCGGAGAAGCGATTATCGCACAGTCTGTGATAAAAAATGCGGGTGGTAAAGGTGAAAATGCCGCAATCGCATTGGCTAGGCTGGGCGTAGAGACCGCATATTACGGAAGTGTGGGAAAGGATGCTTTCGGAGATGAATTACTCGAAAATCTAAAAAAATATCCGGTAGATGCCAGTCGTGTAAAACGCAGTGATACCGCTACGGGAACGGCGTATATCATCGTGGAAGACAGCGGTGAGAACCGCATGATCGTCTATGCGGGAGCCAATGAGGCAGTTACGGTCGAAGATATCCGTACAGTTTGCCGTCCCATGATCGAAGCATCGGATCTGGTATTGATTCAGTTAGAGATCAGCCGGGAGGCTATTTATGAAATCATAAGGATATGCCGGGAGACCGGAAAGCGGCTGGTGGTAGATGCCGGACCGGCGCATGGCTGGACGGCATCGGATCTGGCAGGAGCCTGGCTGGTCAGTCCGAATGAGACAGAATTATCAACACTTGTAGGACGGAAATTAAACGGTTGGGAAGAGATACGAACCGGTGCACGGGAATTGCTGGTTCATGGGATCGAGCACGTGATCGTAAAGCTGGGAGAACGGGGTTCTCTGTATGTAAGCAGGGATCGTGAGATGGAACAGGCATCATATAAGGTCAAAGCGGTCGATACAGTGGCCGCGGGAGATAGTTATATGGCAGGCTTGTGCAGATGTCTGTCAGATGGTACGGATATGAAGCATGCGATGGACTATGCCAGTAAGTGTGGCGCGATAGCAGTGACACGGACTGGTGCAGTATCCTCATTGCCTTCCGCAGAGGATATCGCACAGTTCGATGCATTTTTGGACCGGTCAATGAATGACTGATCAGATAAAACGATAGATGATGATTGCGAGAATAATGCCGAGAATCGTTGCAATACTGAAATGAATGGTGAGACCGAACGTCAGTGTCAGCACTGCCATGTCCAACACGAGAGGACTGGTCAGACCGAAGGTCTTTCCGTAATTCAGCCATGAAAATGCACTGTTGGCGGCGAGATTGCCGATAAAGCTGCCGAGCACGGCGCCGATCAATACGAGCATGATGAGCACCCAGGTGCTCTTTGATGCGATACCTTTACTCATATGTAATACTCCTTTAAACAGATAGTTGGCATGAAAACCACTGTCTGTAGTGTAACATAGTTTCGCATAAGAAAAAAGGATAAACAACACAAAAAAGGGGATAAAACAATGGAACAGAATTTTAGCAAGGGACTGCGTGACGGTATACCGATCTGCCTCGGATATCTGTCCGTGTCCTTTACATTCGGTCTGCTTGGTGTCGGTATGGGACTGTCCTGGTGGCAGGCGACGGTGATCTCACTCACCAATGTGACCTCAGCCGGTCAGTTCGCCGGTTTGTCGCTCATGATGGAGGGCGGAGCGCTGATCGAGATGGTCATCGCGCAGTTTTTCATTAATTTACGCTATCTTCTGATGTCGATCTCACTGACACAGAAGGTCGACGAGAAGTTCCGGGGGATCGCACGCTGGATCCTTGCGATGTGTGTGACGGACGAGATCTTTGCGGTAGCGATGTCACAGGAGCATCCGGTCAGCAGGCGTTATTTTGCAGGCTTATCTCTCATGCCGTATCTGGGATGGGGTGTTGGCACGCTGGCCGGTGCACTGCTCGGAGAAGTCGTGCCTGCTGAAGCAGCGGAGGTATTCGGGATCGCCATTTACGGTATGTTCTTAGCGATCATCATACCCAAAGCGCGTGACAGCCGGCCGGTACTCGAGGTCGTATTGCTGGCAGCCGTGTTGAGCTGCGTGATCTATTATGTACCGTTTATCACACTGTCCAGCGGCATGTCCGTGACATTGTGTGCGGTAGCGGCAGCAGCATATGGCGCATGGAGGCATCCGCTGGCTCCGGAGACGGAAGAACCGGATGAGACGGAGAATGGGGAGGTGTCCCATGCTTAGTTTATCGATGTATTTTAAATATGTAGCGGTAATGGCGATCGTTACCTATCTGTTACGCGCATTGCCGTTCGTATTGGTGAAAAAGAAGATCACAAACGTATATATCCGGTCATTTCTGGAGTATATTCCATATGGAGTGCTGGCTGCGATGACATTTCCGGCAGTATTTACCTCTGCAGGTGCATTGGTACCATCTCTGGCAGGAATGACCGTGGCGCTCGTGCTCGCATACCGCAGAAAAGGATTGCTCACGGTGGCGATCGGAGCGGTGGCAGTCGCCGCAATTCTGACTATTGTCATATGATTTGATTTAGCTTGAAAATGATTTAACGTGATAACGCAGCACTGTGATATTGCACAAAAGCCCGGAAAATAGGAGGTTGACAGGGTTTTGCCCCTTCGTTATAATGGAAAGGCACTGTCCTGCGTTTTTGATCTCTGATGCTGCCTGAGATGAAAAATGTAGGATAAAAAAATACAAAGGGGATTAGATAGTATGTCTAATGAAAAAGAATTCAAGCCGTACATCCCTGCGGACAAGGTGTTACCCGAGTTAACTGTCGTATCAGTGATACTGGGTATCCTTCTTGCCGTATTGTTTGGCGGCGCAAATGCGTACCTTGGATTGCGCGTCGGTATGACCGTATCCGCATCTATTCCTGCAGCAGTTATTTCAATGGGTGTGATTCGTTTCATCTTACGTCGCGACTCCATTCTGGAAAATAATATCGTACAGACGATCGGTTCTGCCGGAGAGTCTGTAGCAGCAGGAGCAATCTTTACGTTACCCGCGATCTTTATGTGGGCTGATGAGGGAGGAGTTGCTTATCCTTCACTTGCTGAGATTGCGCTCATCACACTGGTCGGTGGTATCCTCGGAGTGTTATTCATGATTCCGCTGCGTTCCGCACTGATCGTAAAAGAGCACGGTACACTGCCTTATCCCGAGGGAACGGCATGTGCTGAGGTACTGCTCGCCGGAGAGGCTGGCGGAGCAAGCGCAAGTACTGTATTTACAGGACTTGGTATTGCAGCAGTATACAAATTTGTTGCAGACGGACTCAAGGCATTCCCGAGCGAGGTTGCTTTTGAGATCAAATCATACAAGGGATCAGGAATCGGAATGGATACCCTGCCCGCACTGCTCGGTGTCGGTTATATCTGTGGACCAAAGATCTCTTCTTACCTGTTAGCAGGTGGTACAGTGGCATGGTTTGCCCTGATGCCGTTGATCGCCCTGTTTGGCGGTGACATGGTGATGTTCCCCGGAACAGATCCGATCTCTACCATGGGACCGGATGCGATCTGGAGCAGCTATATCCGTTATGTCGGCGCCGGTGCGGTAGCCTGCGGCGGTATCCTGAGCCTGATCAAGTCTCTGCCGATGATCATCCGTACGTTCCGCGATTCCATCAAGAGTCTGAAGGACAGCAAGAGCACAGACAACAGCCGTACCGCACAGGATCTGAGCATGAATCTCGTCCTGATCGGAATCGGTGTGGTAGCCATTGCAATGTGGCTGATCCCTGTGATCCCTGTCAATCTGTTCGGTGCGATCATCATCGTTATCTGCGGATTCTTCTTCGCGACCGTATCTTCACGTATGGTAGGTATCGTCGGAAGTTCCAATAACCCGGTATCAGGTATGGCGATCGCTACACTGCTGATCGCTACCATGTTACTGAAAGCCAGCGGAATGATCGGATATCCCGGTATGGTATCTGCGATCGCGATCGGTACAGTCATCTGTATCATCGCAGCAGTTGCAGGTGATACCTCACAGGATTTAAAGACCGGTTATATCGTCGGTGCTACACCGAAAAAGCAGCAGATCGGTGAGTTGATCGGTGTCGTTGTATCCGCAGTCGCTATCGGTGGTATCTTATACCTGTTCAATAATGCATGGAGCTATAGCTCTCCGGAGCTTCCCGCACCGCAGGCGACTCTGATGAAGATGGTCGTAGAAGGTGTTATGGGTGGCAACCTGCCTTGGAATCTCGTATTCGTAGGTGTAGGTATCGCGATCGTTGTAGAGATCCTTGGCATTCCGGTACTGCCGTTTGCCGTTGGTCTGTATCTGCCGATCTACCTGAGCACACCGATGATGGTCGGTGGAGCCGTCCGTTGGTTCTTTGAGCGCAAGGGTGACCACAAGGAAGGTGTTGACCGTGGTGTCCTGTACTGTTCAGGTCTGATCGCCGGAGAAGGTCTCGTAGGTATCCTGTTAGCAGTATTTGCCGTGATCAAGGTAGGAGACAATTCCATCGGTGATATCATCGGAAACTGGCTGCCTGTTGGACTTGGCAACTGGGGCGGACTGGTTATTTTCGCAGCACTGACCGCTACACTGGTTGCAGTCGTAGCATCCAAGTCAAAGAAAAATTAATCGTACGGTAGAGATGTGAGCCGTATCATTAGAAAATGAATGAGAGGCTGCCATTTCGGGAAATACCGGAGTGTGCAGCCTCTAACCATAAGGAGCGATTTATGGCAAAGAAAAAAGCAGATAATTTTTTGGATTATATTCCAAAACACAATTCATTATATGAATATCGGACAAATGAAAATGGTATGATAGAGGTGGGGATGACCAACCGCGGGCTGTTCAACCGGATCGCACAGATCTTCTTCAAACGCCCGAAGGTCAGTTGGATCGAACTGGAAGGCATGGGCACCTTCATCTGGAATCAGATCGATGGCAAGCGAAATGTCTATGAGATTGGAAAATTAGTAAAAGAAAAATATGGTCAGGAAGCAGAGCCGCTCTATGAGCGTTTGTGCACATACATCAAGACACTGCATAATTCCTGCTTTATCGTATATGTAAATAAAAAGTAAAGAAAGAAGGCATTACAATGCGCGTATTGGAACAATTAGAGCCGAAAAAGGTATTTCACTATTTTGAGGACATCTGCAGTATTCCGCACCCCTCATACAAGGAAAAACAGATCAGTGATTATCTGGTCGCGTTTGCAAAAGAGCACGGATTAGAGTATTATCAGGATGATCTCTACAATGTAGCCATGATCGCACCCGCGACTGCAGGCTACGAGAACGAAGAACCGGTTATCATTCAGGGACATATGGATATGGTCTGTGAAAAAGAGCCCGGTACAGAGATCGATTTTGAAAACGAAGGTTTACGTCTCATGGTCGATGGCGACTATGTGACCGCACAGGGCACGACACTCGGCGGAGACGACGGTATCGCAGTCGCCTATGCGCTGGCGATCCTGGATTCACCGGAAGTTGCTCATCCACGTCTCGAGGTCGTGATCACAGTATCAGAGGAAGTCGGCATGGAAGGTGCTTCCGGCATCGACCTGTCAATGTTACAGGGGCACAAGCTGCTCAATATCGATTCAGAGGTAGAGGGCGTCATGACCGTTAGCTGCGCCGGAGGCAACAGCACGATCTGTCATCTGCCTGTTACCTATGAGCAGATGAACGGTGTAGCGCTCCGCGTCGCAGTCAAAGGTTTAAAGGGCGGTCATTCCGGTGTCGAGATCGACAAGGGCAGAGCGAATGCGAATCTTGTGATCGGACGCCTGTTGCTCATGGCAGAGCAAAAAGGTATTGCGTTCGGTATCGCAGCACTCGCCGGAGGAGCCAAGCAGAATGCGATCCCGCGTGAATCCGAGGCAGTGCTTGTATGTGCACTGGATGTAAAGGATGCATTGACCGCTGCTTTAAATGAGACGATGGCACAGCTGCAGCACGAGTATTCCGTGGCAGATCCGGATATGAGACTGGAACTGACAGAGGAACCCGTCACAGGAGCAAAAGTGCTCACACAGGACAGCGCACGTGCGGTATCACTGCTGATCAATAATCTGCCGGGTGGCATCCAGTCTATGAGTGCCAATATCGAAGGACTGGTAGAGACGTCACTCAATATGGGTATCATGACATTAAACGAACAGGAACTGCATCTGGAATTCGCAGTCAGAAGCTCTGTTGTCAGTGCACGTGATATGCTGACTGAGCGCATCCGACAGATGGTGGCTTATGCCGGCGGAACGGTAGACGTGATCGGAGTCTATCCTGCATGGGAGTATAAGCAGGATTCCGTCATGAGAGAGGACGCGGTGCGCATCTATGAACAGATGTATGGCAAGGAGCCGACGGTAGAGGCGATCCACGCCGGACTCGAATGCGGTATCCTCGCAGGCAAGATCAAGGATCTTGACGGGATCTCCATCGGGCCTGATATGATCGGTATCCATACCTTCGAGGAAAAGCTGTCGATATCGTCAACACAGCGGGTCTACGCATACGTGCTGGAGCTGCTAAAGTGCAAGCATTGATGATCTAAGGGGTGCCGCCTGTAATTATGCTAACAGCCCGATCAGTTGGCTTCGATTGTTTATACGTGGTCATTAGGACGCGGCTCCCGCAAGCAGTCAAATATTAGCTAGGACTGCCGCCTGTAATCAAGGCAGCATCCCGATCAGACTGCTCCGGTTGTCCGGACGGTGCCTCGCTGTCTCTTCAGCTTGGGCTCGATGTTGCCATGCATCCGTGGCGAACTGCCAGTGGCAGTTCGGTAGGTGTCCTTCGGTTCCCTCGCACACATAGCCTGCAGCTTCCAGCTATGACATGAGGATCGGTATCTAATCGCTCGCACTTCGCCGGACAAAAGTCGCAGCTGACGAGAGCTGCCGTGATCGCAGGCTGGCAGTCCTTTGCGCTATACATTGACTGCAGAACATATGTAATGCGCAGATTGAGGCATGCAGATACAAAAGTGTTACTTGTAGAATTGGTTATGGCTGCTGAGTTTGGGTACGTGGTGCCATAGAATGACAGCTGCGCGAGCAAGTCATGTCTGATTTTGCTGCCTTTGCACGATGGAGATGAGACTCCAAATTGTGGAAGCC